>CAMPCO010000010.1 GCA_946646305.1 uncultured Clostridia bacterium
ACAAAAAGCCCCTGACAATAGTCAGAGGCTTTTTATTTTGACAGTTTTTAGTACACAAATCTTCCCGTAAAGTTTACGGACTAACAAGGCGAGGGGTGCAATAACCCTTGGTCACACCCTGTTACAGAAAATGTGAGCACTAAATTATACTAATTCGATAATTGCCATTTCTGCGGCATCGCCACGGCGGGGACCTGTTTTGATTATACGGGTGTAACCACCGTTCTGTTCTTTATACTTGGGAGCGATTTCGTTAAACAATTTAGCTACTACCGCTTCTTTGGTTATAAAGGACATTGCCTGACGCTTTGCTGAAAGGGTGTTATCCTTAGCGATTGTAATGAATTTTTCTGTCATAGCGCGAACTTCTTTTGCTCTTGTAACGGTAGTTTCGATTTTACCGTTTTCAAGCAAGAAGGTTACCATTGCACGGAGCATTGCTGTTCTTTGTGCGCTGGTTCTGCCAAGTTTACGAGTTCCCGGCATATTTGTTCACTCCTTTAATCATCGTTCTTTTTGAGACTAAAGCCGAAGGATGCAAGCTTGTTGATAACTTCTTCCAAAGACTTTCTTCCCAAATTCCTTACCTTCATCATATCTTCTTCTGTTTTTTCGATAAGGTCTTCAACCGTGTTTATACCTGCGCGTTTGAGGCAGTTATAGCTTCTAACCGAAAGATCGAGTTCATCAATGGTAAGGTCAAGAACCTTTTCCTTGGTGTTTTCGTTCTTTTCAGCCATAATGCTCGGCTCTAATGCCGCGCCTTCGGTAAGGTTGAGGAATATTTCGAAATGCTCAATAAGAATTTTAGCAGAAAGAGATACTGCCTCATTTGCACTTATTGAACCATCGGTCCAAACTTCCAATGTGAGCTTGTTTTTATCAACAACATTACCAACACGGGTATTATCAACGGTAAAGTTTGCCTTGAGAACGGGAGTGAATATTGAGTCCATCGGAATAACACCGATAACCGTTTCGCTGCCCTTATTCTGCTCGGCCGGTACATAACCTCTGCCTTTATCAAGGGTCATCTCCATATTGAGCTTGGCGCCTTCATCAAGGGTGGCTATATACATTTCGGGATTGAGAATTTCAACTTCGGAATCTGCCTTAATGTCAGCGGCTGTTACAACACACGGACCCTCTGCTTCGATAAACACCTTTTTGGCGGTTTCGGAATGAAGTTTTGCGATAAGACCCTTTAAGTTAAGGATGATTTCGGTAACATCTTCTCTAACGCCTTCAATGGTGGAAAACTCATGCAGAACACCATCTATTTTAACATCGGTTATAGCAACACCGGGGAGTATTGAAAGGAGAACCCTTCTCATACTGTTGCCGAGTGTGGTTGCATAACCGCGCTCAAGCGGTTCCATGACAAATTTGCCATAGGTACCGTCTTCAGTGAGTTCCAAGGTTTCTATTCTGGGCTTTTCAATTTCTATCATTGAAAACTCCGTTTCTCCGCACCTTTTTTGATTATCACGATATTCCTAAAGTGCGGCAAGGAATATGTGAAAACAAAAACGATAAGATAAATCTTGATCTTATTATTTTGAATAGTACTCAACGATGAGCTGTTCATCAACCGGAGCTTCAATCTGCTCACGAGTCGGAAGGTTTTCAACCTTAACAGTCATAGCATCGTGGTCAACGGTCATCCACTCGGGAGTGGGACGAGCGCCGTTTGCTTCAACAATGCTCTTCATCTTTTCAGTACCGCGAGCCTTTTCGCATACTGCTACTGTGTCGCCGGCTTTCAAAAGATAAGAAGCAATATCAACACGGCTTCCGTTTACTTCAAAATGGCCATGGCCTACAAGCTGTCTTGCTTCGGCACGGCTGTTTGCAAAGCCTGCTCTGTAAACAATGTTATCGAGACGGCTTTCGAGTATGCGGAGTAAGTTATCGCCGGTTATACCCTGCTTTCTTTCCGCAACTTCAAAATAATGATGGAACTGGCCTTCCTGAACGCCATAGAAGCGTCTTGCGGTCTGTTTAGCACGAAGCTGCAAACCATATTCGGAAAGCTTCTTTCTGCCCTGGCCATGTTGACCGGGAGCATATCCACGTTTAGCGATGGAACATTTATCGGAGTAGCATCTTTCGCCCTTTAAGAAGAGTTTTTGACCCTCGCGGCGGCAAAGTCTGCATACTGCACCGGTATATCTTGCCATCAGTTACACCTCCAAAAAATTTAACAATTTTATTAAACGCGTCTTCTCTTGGGAGGACGGCAGCCATTGTGCGGGATGGGAGTAACATCCTTAATAAGTGTTACTTCAAGACCTGCTGACTGTAATGCGCGTATAGCAGCTTCACGACCGGCACCCGGTCCTTTTACGTATACTTCAACAGTTTTAAGTCCATGCTCCATAGCGGCTTTTGCAGCCTTTTCAGCAGCAGACTGAGCTGCGAAAGGAGTAGACTTTTTAGAACCACGGAAACCGAGTTCACCGGCAGAAGCCCATGAAAGAGCGTTGCCCTGTGTATCGGAGATGGTTACTATTGTGTTGTTGAAGGTTGACTGAATATGCGCGGCACCGCGTTCAATATTTTTCTTTTCACGACGGCGTCTTGTGCCTGTCGTTTTCTTAGCAGTTGCCATTAGTTCTTCCTCCTACTTACTTTTTCTTATTAGCTATCGTTCTCTTGGGGCCTTTGCGGGTACGAGCGTTTGTTTTGGAACGCTGACCACGAACAGGCAAGCCCTTGCGATGGCGAATACCACGATAACTACCGATTTCAATAAGTCTTTTGATATCCAAAGCAACTGTACGGCGACGGTCGCCTTCAACCTGAAGGTTATGGTCGATATACTCACGAAGTTTTGAAATATCTTCCTCAGTAAGATCCTTTACACGAGTATCGGGGTTGATACCGGTATCAGCAAGAATCTTTTTTGATGTTGTAAGACCGATTCCGAAGATATAGGTAAGACCTATTTCTACACGTTTCTCGTTCGGAAGGTCAACACCAGCAATACGTGCCATTTATCAAAGCACCTCCATATTTTTTTGTGCGCAGCTTAGCCCTGACGCTGCTTATGCTTCGGGTTTTCACAGATAACCATGATTTTACCCTTGCGCTTGATGATTTTGCATTTTTCGCAAATCTTTTTTACAGAAGGTCTGACTTTCATTTGGATTATACCTCCTAAATTATTTGAGCAAACACAGAGATTTGTGTTTTGCATCATAAATTGTTTTTTTATCTATTTAGAACGCCAGGTTATGCGTCCTTTAGATAAATCGTACGGGGACATTTCAACCGTTACCTTATCGCCGGGAAGAATACGAATGAAGTTCATACGAAGCTTTCCGGAAATATGAGCAAGGATTTGATGTCCGCCCTGGATTTCTACCTTAAATACTGCGTTTGGCATTGCTTCAACAACGGTGCCTTCAATCTCGATCATATCTGATTTTGACATTTGATTTCCTCCATATTAGTTGGGTTACCCTTCGCATATTCCTTTATGGCTTTGCGAATGGAACTATTACTGTTTAACCGATCTGACTCAATAAATGCGTTAGTGAACAAAAGGTGTTTTGGGTTTTTGGGTTTGGGCTTTAAGAGTTTTCTGTCCTTTCCGTTACACACTAACGGATATTCACCCGAAAAACCTATTATCACCATATATTCACCGCGGTCTCGTCCCGCAGCGGAACACACTATCTGCCCTATCATACCGCTACACCAATGTAAGTATCTGCGGACCTTCGGGCGTTATTGCGATTGTATGTTCAAAATGAGCTGAAAGGGAGCCGTCTTGTGTCAAAACGGTCCAGCCGTCAGGCATAACCTTTACCTTTTCTTTGCCCGCGTTTATCATGGGCTCGATGGCAATTGTCATACCCGGCATAAGGCGGATACCTCTGCCCGGAGTGCCGAAGTTCGGAACTTCGGGAGATTCATGAAGTTCGGTGCCTACTCCGTGTCCGACAAATTCGCGAACAACGGAAAAGCCCCTCTCTTCTGCATACTGCTGAACAGCGTGACCTATATCACCGATTCTGCCGCCGACCACCGCCGCCGCTATGCCCTTATAAAGACTTTCGCGGGTGGTGTCTATCAGCCGCTTTGCCTGTTCGCTTATCTCGCCACAGGCAAATGTGGCGGCATTATCGCCGTTATAGCCATCAAATTTTGCGCCGAGGTCTATTGAAACAATATCCCCCGCTTTGATAACACGATGTTTATTCGGTATGCCGTGAATAACCTCGTTGTTGATTGATATACATGCGGTTGCCGGATAGCCCTCGTAATTCTTGAAGTTTGGAACACCGCCTTCACTTCTTATATACTTTTCGGCTATGGCATCAATCTCGGCGGTTGTAACGCCGGGCTCTACCGCATCACCTGCAATTTTCAGTGCACCGGCCGAAATTCGGCATGCTTCGCGCATTATTTTAAGTTCACGACCGGTTTTCAGGACTATCATAAATCATATCTCCGACAGTGTATCGAGAACAATTTTAACGCTATTTTCGTAATTGTTATCAACCACTGCTCTTAGTAATTTGTTTTGCGCTTTGTAATAATTTACAAGCGGTTCGGACTGCTCATGGTAAACTTTAAGCCTTTCGAGAACCATCTGCGGTTCATCATCCGAGCGAACGGTAAGCCCGCTGCCGCAAGCATCGCAAATGTTTTCCTTTTTGGGCTTTAATGTTTCCGTGTGGTAACTTGCACCGCAATCGGGGCATACACGCCTGCCGGACATTCTGCTTATAATCAGTTCATCCGTGGCATCTATGAGCAACGCGGCTGTGATTTTAACCCCCATTTTGTCAAGCTCTTCGGCTTGAACTATTGTGCGGGGAAAACCATCAAGTATAAACCCGTTTTCACAGTCCTTTTCCGCAAGCCGTTCCTTTATGATATCGATAACGATTTCATCGGGAACAAGCGCGCCCTTGTTTATATATTCCTTGGCCTTCTCACCCAATTCACTGCCGCTTTTAAGAGAGGCGCGAATTATATTTCCGGTGGAAATGGTGGGAATGTTATATTTTTCGGAAATTACTGCCGCCATAGTGCCTTTGCCGGCACCCGGGGCTCCTAATAATATAAGGTTCATAAACTGCCCTCTTAATCAAGGAATCCCTTGTAATGACGCATCATCATCTGAGATTCAAGATTTTGAACAACATCAAGAGCAACGCCTACCATAATGAGTATGGATGTACCGCCGAGCGAAATGTTAATTCCGCCAACGCTGCCGAGGATAATCGGCAATATAGCGATAACACTGAGGAATATGGCGCCCATCAAAGTAATTCTTGACAAAATCTTTGCGATAAAGTCAGATGTGGGCTTGCCGGGACGAATGCCCGGGATTGCACCGCCGTTTTTACGGAGGTTGTTAGCCATTTCCACGGGGTTGAACTGGATGGTTGAATAGAAGTATGCAAATGCAATTATCAAAAGGAAATAGATTATTGCATAGAACACACCTCTTGTGCTGAAGAGGGTTAAGAACTTGCCAAAGGAAGTTGTTGTATCCTTCATAAATCCTAATATCATGGTAGGAAGCATAAGGATGGAAGAAGCAAAGATTATCGGCATAACACCTGCCATATTAACCTTAATCGGAATATGGGTGTTTTGACCGCCGTACATCTTATTGCCTACAACACGCTTAGCATACTGAATCGGAATTCTGCGTTCTGCATTGGTCATCCATACGATAAAACCGATAACAACCAGGAAGAGAACAACTATACCGATAACAGCTGCCTGACGACCCATCTGCCAATACTGGAGCAGAGCGCTGAACGCCTGCGGACCGCGGGAAATAATACCCGAGAAGAGCAGAATGGAAATGCCGTTTCCTATACCCTTAACATCGATCTGTTCACCGAGCCACATAACAAGTACGGAGCCTGCGGTGAAAGCAAGGATAATTACAAATGCAGCAAAAATTGTTGCGCCCTTGCCGTCAACATTAAGATAATTACTACCTTTCAGATAGAAGAAATATGCCGTACCCTGGATAAGAGCCAAAATCATTGTTGCATATCTTGTGATAGCAGCAAGTTTTTTCTGACCTTCCTCGCCTTCTTTTGAAAGGCGCTCAAGTGCGGGGATGGCAACACACAAAAGCTGGATAATAATCGAGCTGTTGATGTAGGGTGTTACCGACATGGCGAAGATTGCGCCATATTCAAGGCCGCCGCCCGTGAGGATGGAAAGATAGCTGAAGAATTCATTTGAACTCTCGGCAGCTTTGAGCGCTGCAACATTTATATAAGGTACGGGGATAACCGAGCCAATGCGGAAAATAATAATGATGAAAACGGTAAATAAAATCTTATTGCGTATTTCTTTTACCGCCCAAGCATTCTTTAAAGTTCCGAACATACTCAGATCACCTCTGCCTTTCCGCCGGCTTCTTCAATCTTTTTAGCCGCCGAAGCCGAGAAAGCATTGAGTTTTACGGTAAGCTTTTTGGTAAGTTTGCCGTTGCCAAGTACTTTAACGGTGCTGTTTGCTTTTTTAATAATACCTTTTTCTGCAAGAGCAGCTGCATCAACCACTGCATCATTCTCAAAAACTTCGAGAGATGAAAGGTTTATTGCAACGATTTCCTCTGCAAAAATATTGTTGAAGCCACGCTTCGGAACACGGCGCTGAAGCGGCATCTGACCGCCTTCAAAGCCGGGACGCATACCGTGACCGGCACGTGCCTTTTGTCCCTTATGACCCTTGCCGGCAGTTTTGCCGTTGCCTGAGCCATGGCCTCTTCCGATACGCTTTGACTCATGAGTAGAGCCGGGCACCGGAGACAATTCGTGCAATTTCATATTCGCACCTCCTTGATAAATTAGGAGCGATATTATATACCGCCTTGCCGATTGTTATCAGCCTTCGATGATTTTTACAAGGTGAGATACCTTGTTCACCTTGCCACGAGTAGCGGCGTTGTCAGGCTGAATTTTTGTATCGCCAACCTTATGAAGACCAAGTGCTTCAACGGTGGCAATTTGATCCTGTTTAGAACCGATGGGGCTCTTAACAAGTTTAACGGTAAGGCCGGCAGCCTTTTTCTTTGTTGCCATAATGCTGCTCCTCCTTAACCAATAATTTCCTGTGCGCTTTTGCCGCGTACGGCAGCAACCTGCTCAGCATCACGAAGAGCTGCAAGTCCCTGAACTGTTGCGCGAACTACATTGCACGGATTGTTTGAGCGAAGAGCTTTGGTACGAATGTCCTTAATACCAACTATTTCAACAACGGCACGAACTGCACCGCCTGCGATAACGCCGGTACCGGGAGCAGCCGGTTTCATAAGAACACGGCCTGCACCGAACTCTCCTATAATTTCATGCGGAATTGTAGTGCCTTTAAGAGAAACCTTGATAAGGTTTTTCTTTGCGTCTTCAATACCTTTACGGATAGCATCCGGAACTTCACCGGCTTTTCCGAGGCCATAGCCAACGATACCATTACCGTCGCCTACAACAACCAAAGCCGAAAACTTCATAATACGTCCGCCTTTAACGGTTTTTGATACACGGTTTATGGCAACTACTCTTTCCTGTAAATCCAAAGTTGATGCATCAATATTAGTAGCCAAAAGTATTTCCTCCTTCTCAGAACTTGAGGCCGCCCTCGCGGGCACCTTCGGCGAGCTCCTTAACACGACCGTGGTAAAGATATCCGCCTCTGTCGAATACGACTTCGGTAATCTTCTTTGCCTTAGCGCGTTCAGCGATTAACTGTCCAACCTTGCGGGCGCCTTCGCAATTACCGCCGTTTGCACCGAAATCCTTTTCATTGGATGCAGCGCTGACGAGGGTAACGCCCTTGACATCGTCTATAATTTGGGCATAGATATTGCTGTTGGAGCGGAAAACGTCAAGACGGGGACACTCTGCGGTGCCGCTGATCTTGGCACGAACACGAGCATGACGCTTAAGTCTTGCTGCGTTGCTGTTAGTTTTGCTAACCATTTATCATACACTCCTTTACTATTTAGCACCCTTGGCCGCTTTACCCTCTTTACGACGGATATGCTCGCCTTCGTACTTAATACCCTTGCCCTTATACGGCTCGGGCGGACGCTTTTTGCGTATATCTGCCGCGAACTGACCAACCATCTGCTTATCCGCGCCGCTGATAACTATGCTGTTAGCAGACGGAACTTCAATGCTGATGCCATCAATTTCCGGCACGATAACCTGGTGGGAAAAACCAAGGTTTAAAACGAGATTATTGCCCTGCTTCTGAGCACGGTAACCTACGCCGTTTACTTCAAGTGTCTTTTTATAACCTTCGGTAACACCTACTACCATATTGGAGATAAGTGTGCGGGTAAGTCCGTGTAAAGCGCGGTGTTCTTTCTCGTCATCGGGGCGGGTAACCAGAATTTCGGTACCCTTAACTTCTACGCCAATTTCCGGTGAAAAAGTCTGTTTAAGCTCACCCTTGGGGCCTTTAACGGTAACTGTGCTGCCGTCAAGCTTAATTTCAACTCCTGCCGGAATGGTTATCGGCATTTTACCTATTCTCGACATCCTAAACTACCTCCTTACCAAACGTAAGCCAAAACTTCGCCGCCGACATTGGCTTTGCGAGCTTGCTTGTCTGTCATTATTCCCTTTGAGGTAGAAAGGATAGCAATGCCGAGGCCTCTCATAACCTTAGGCATATCCTCTACATTTGTGTAGATGCGCAGACCCGGTTTTGATACACGGCGGATGCCGTTGATGGTCTGTGCTTTATTGGCGCCGTATTTAAGAACAATACGGATAACGCCCTGTTTGTTGTCATCAATGACTTCAAAACTTTGAATGTAGCCTTCGTCAAGAAGAATTTGGGCGATAGCCTTTTTTACCTTTGACGCAGGTACATCTACCGAATCATGTTTTGCCGAAGATGCATTACGAATTCGTGTAAGCATATCGGCTATTGTATCGGTGATTTGCATATCGTAAACCTCCTTAAGCCTTACCAGCTTGCCTTCTTAACGCCCGGAATCTCACCTTTGTAAGCGAGTTCGCGGAAACATATACGGCAGATTCCGTACTTGCGAAGATAAGCATGGGGACGGCCACAGATTTTGCATCTGTTGTACTGTCTTGTTGAAAACTTGGCAGGACGAGCCTGTCTTACTTTCATAGATGTTTTAGCCATAATTCCACTCCTTATCTTGCAAACGGAGCGCCCATAAGCGTTAATAACTCACGTGCCTCTTCGTCTGTCTTAGCGGTGGTTACCATTATGATATCCATACCGCGTACCTTATCGATTTTATCGTAATCAATTTCCGGGAAAATAAGCTGTTCCTTAATACCCATGGCATAGTTGCCGCGGCCATCAAAGGAATTGGGGTTAATTCCGCGGAAGTCTCTAACACGGGGAAGTGCTGTGTTGAAGAGACGATCGATAAATTCGTACATTCTTTCGCCGCGAAGGGTTACTTTAACACCGATCGGAGTGCCCGCACGGAGTTTAAAGTTTGCAACCGACTTCTTAGCGCGGCAAGGAACAGCCTTTTGACCTGTAATCTTGCCTAAATCGGATATGGCGGCGTCTATCGCTTTTGCGTTATCCTTCGCCTCACCGCATCCTACATTGATAATGACTTTTTCGAGCTTCGGAATCTGCATGACGCTCTTATAGCCAAATTTGGTCATCAATGCAGGAGCAACCGAATTTTTATATTCGTTTCCAAGCGTTGACATTTGTCATGTCCTCCTTATCTCTTAAAAAGTCTCGCCGCATTTTTTACAATAGCGGTCTTTTTTGCCATCTTCGTAGATTTTAACACCTACGCGGGTGGGCTTATTGCATTTGGGGCATACGAGCTGAACTTTGCAGGCGTATACCGCGCTTTCTGTTTCAATAATTCCCGAAGGGTCGCCGGCTTTTTGGGGCTTAACATGCTTTTTAACCTTGTTAAGACCTTCAACTATAACCTTGCCCTCTTTGGGACTTACCTCAAGAACTTTGCCGTTTTTGTTACGGTCCTTGGCGTCTCCTGTAAGGAGAACGACAGTGTCACCGGTTTTAATGTGAAGTTTACTCATTTTCCTTTACCTCCCATTAAAGTACTTCCGGAGCGAGAGAAAGGATCTTTGTGTAATCCTTTTCACGAAGCTCACGGGCTACCGGCCCGAAAATACGGGTGCCGATCGGACTTTTATCGTCACGGATAATAACCGCCGCATTTTCATCAAATCTAATATACGTGCCATCATTTCGACGAAGACCTTTTGCGGAACGAACCACAACAGCCTTTATAACGTCACCCTTCTTAACCGTACCGTTAGGTGTGGCCTTTTTAACAGAAGCAACGATAACATCGCCGATGTTGGCGTACCTCCTTTTGGAGCCTCCAAGAACACGAATGCACATAATTTCTTTTGCACCGGTGTTGTCGGCAACCTTGAGGTAACTCTGTTGTTGTATCACAGTGGTTTCCTCCTTGTAAGACTATTTAGCCTTTTCGATTACTTCGGCAACGCGCCATCTCTTATCCTTGGAGAGAGGTCTCGTTTCCATGATGAGAACTCTGTCGCCAATTCCGCATTCGTTATTCTCGTCATGAGCCTTAAGTTTGATTGTGTTTTTGATGATCTTCTTGTAGAGCGGATGCTTAACGTTATCTTCGATGGCAACTACAACGGTTTTATCCATCTTGTCGCTAACTACCTTGCCTACTCTTGTTTTACGAAGATTTCTTTCCATTAACGTTCTACCTCCTATCAAGCGTTAGCGTTTTCCGCTTGCTTTTCGCAGATAATGGTCTCAACACGAGCAATATCTTTCTTAACAGCGGAAATGCGCATCGGGTTGTCGAGCTGGTTAATGGCGTGCTGGAAACGAAGCTTATAAAGCTCATCCTTTAAATCAACTAACTTATTATTGAGTTCTTCGATTGTGTTTTCTCTGATTTCCTTTGCGTTCATTACTGCTCACCACCCATCTCTTTGCTTACAAACTTGCACTTAATAGGAAGTTTGTTTGCCGCAAGGCGCATAGCCTCACGAGCGAGTTCCTCGGAAACGCCGCCGATCTCGAACATTACTCTGCCGGGTTTAACAACGGCAACCCAATATTCGGGAGAACCTTTACCTGAACCCATTCGGGTTTCAGCCGGTTTTTCGGTTATCGGCTTATCGGGGAAAATCTTTATCCAAACCTGACCGCCACGCTTGATGTAACGCGTCATAGCGATACGGGCAGCTTCGATCTGGTTTGATGTTATCCATGCGGGTTCCAGAGCCTTAAGGCCGTACTCGCCATGGGTAACTGTTGTGCCGCGTGAAGCAGCACCTTTAAGTCTGCCGCGCTGTACACGACGGTATTTAACACGCTTTGGCATTAACATTAGCGAGCACCTCCCTGACGTCTGTTCTTTCTGCGGTTCTGGTCAAGAACCTCGCCCTTGTAGATCCAAACCTTAACACCGATTCTGCCGTAGGTTGTATCAGCCTCTGCAAAACCGTAGTCAATGTCGGCACGAAGGGTCTGAAGCGGAATGGTACCTTCATGGTAGCTTTCGCTTCTTGCAATTTCAGCGCCGCCTAAACGGCCGCCGCATTTGGTTTTGATACCCTTAACGCCTGCACGCATTGCTCTGCCTATGCAAAGCTTCATAGCTCTGCGGAAAGATGTACGCTTTTCAAGCTGAGTAGCGATATTTTCCGCAACAAGTTGTGCATTTGTATCGGGGTTTTTGATTTCAACGATGTTGATGATAACCGGCTTGCCGAGGATTTCCTGGCATTTAACGCGTAATTTTTCAATTTCCGAACCGTTTCTGCCGATTACAACACCGGGTTTTGCACAGTGAAGGTGCAATCTTACTCTCTTCTCGTCGCGTTCGATCTCAACCTTTGCAAGACCGCAAGTATAAAGGGTCTTTTTAAGGTATTTACGGAGGTTATAATCCTCTACTAACGTATCACCGAAGTTTTTATCGTCAGCAAACCAACGAGAGTCCCAGTTTTTAATAACGCCCACACGAAGTCCATGCGGATTAACTTTCTGACCCATAGTGTTTAACCTCCCTTTCTCAGATCTCGCGTTCTTTAAGAACGATGTTCATATGGCTTGTTCTCTTGAGTATGCGGTGAGCTCTGCCGTGATCCTTCGGACGAATTCTCTTAAGAGTAGGTCCGGGGCCTACGTTGCACTCTGCCACATAAAGGCGAGACATATCCATATTCTTTTCTTGTGCATTCGCCATTGCCGAATGCAATAACTTTTCTAAATACTCACACGCTGATTTAGGAGTAAATTTGAGAATAGCCATTGCTTTTTCGGCATCTTGGTTACGGATGATATCCATAACTATTTTCACCTTGCGGGGTGAAATACGGGCGTATTTAAGTGTAGCCCTTGCTTCCATGTTTTACTCTCCTTTCAGCGAATTAACCGGTTGTCTTTGAGCCTGAGTGACCTTTAAAGGTTCTTGTTGGCGCAAATTCACCGAGTTTGTGACCTACCATATCCTCCGTAACGTATACAGGAACGTGCTTGCGTCCATCATGTACCGCGAAGGTATGTCCGACGAAATCGGGGAATATGGTGGAAGAACGGCTCCAGGTTTTAAGCACACGCTTTTCGCCGGCTTCGTTCATTTCTTTGACTCTTTTGAGCAGAACAGGCTGCACATAAGGTCCTTTTTTAATGCTTCTTCCCATTATAATTCTCCTTTCGTCGATTACTTGTTACGGCGTCTTACGATATATTTATCGCTTGCCTTATTCTTCTGTCTGGTCTTATAGCCCAAGGTGGGTTTGCCCCACGGGGTAACAGGGCCGGGACGACCGATTGGTGACTTACCTTCACCACCGCCGTGCGGGTGGTCATTCGGGTTCATTACAGAACCGCGAACGGTAGGACGCCATCCCATGTGACGCTTACGGCCGGCTTTACCGTAGTTTACATTGGCGTGTTCCGGATTGGAAACACTGCCTACGGTTGCCATGCAGGTTTCGGGTACGTTACGAAGTTCGCCGGAGGGCAAACGAAGTAATGCCATACCGTTTTCCTTAGCCATGAGCTGTGCCATATTACCGGCACTGCGGGCGAGCTGAGCGCCCTTTCCGGGGTAAAGTTCAACATTGTGAACAACGGTACCAACCGGAATGTTGATAAGCGGAAGCGCGTTGCCGGGTTTGATATCGGCATCGGGGCCGCTTACAATCTTATCGCCTACTTTTAACTCCTGGGGAGCCAAAATGTAACGCTTTTCACCGTCTTCGTACTGAACCAGCGCAATAAATGCGGAACGGTTCGGATCGTATTCAAGGGTAAGTACTGTAGCGGTATCGCCGAAACGCTCACGCTTGAAATCGATAATTCTGTACTTTCTGCGGTTGCCGCCGCCGCGATGGCGAACGGTTATTCTGCCGTAACTGTTACGGCCGGAATTTTTCTTAATAGATTTAAGCAGACTTCTTTCGGGCGCAACCTTTGACAGTTCGGAATAATCCATGGTTGTCATATTACGCATACCGTTTGTAGTCGGCTTATAATGCTTTATTGCCATTTGTTTCACTCTCCTATTTTGGCTTAGCGAAGTTTTTAAAACTTCATACATCACCGGAAAAATCAATTTCCCGTACTGCGGTTATTAAACTAATCCGTCAAAGAATTCAATGCTCTTTGAATCGGGCTTGAGGGTTACGATAGCTTTTTTCCAAGCGGAAGTCTTGCCTTCGTATCTGCCCATTCTGCGGTTTCTGCCGCGTACGTTTACGGTGTTTACCTTGGCAACGCTCACCTTGAAAAGTTTTTCAACTGCGTCTGCTATCTGATATTTGTTAGCATCAGTTGCAACCTTGAAGGTGTATTTCTTGTCGGCTATGCCTGACATACTCTTTTCGGTTATTACCGGAGCGATAATGATATCCTGTGGAAGTTTCATTATGCGTACACCTCCTCAATTTTCTTGGCGGCATCCTTAACGATAACGAGCTTATCGGCATTTATGATATCGTAAGGATTGATGGTGTTAACCTGAGCGGTTTTAACACCTGCAATGTTTGCAAGACTCTTAACCTTGAAGGGGTTGTTGTCATCAAGAACAACAAGTGTCTTCTTCTCGGCGCCGATAGCCTTCATGCAGGCAGCGGCAGTCTTGGTCTTGTATTCTTCCATTGCGAAATCTTTTAAAACAATAAGGTCTTCGGTAAGAACTTTATCCGAAAGAGCTGAAATAAGCGCCAGCTTCTTAACCTTTTTGTTAAGTGAATAGGAATAGTCACGAGGCTTCGGGGCGTGAACGATACCGCCGTGTCTCCACTGCGGCGCTCTGATAGAGCCCTGACGCGCGTGGCCCGTTCCCTTCTGTCTCCACGGCTTTTTGCCGCCGCCGGAAACTTCGGTACGAGTCAGAGTGGACTGTGTGCCCTGGCGCTGATTTGCAAGGTAGTTAACTACCGCTGCGTGCATAACTGCCGCATTGGGGGTTATACCGAATACAGCGTCGGAAAGTTCAATCTTACCCGATTTTTTTCCTTCCATATCTACAACTTGTATAGTAGGCATTTAGTAACACTCCTTCCCTTATGCTTTCACGCTGTCGAAAAGAACAACAATTCCGCCCTTGGGACCGGGAACGGCACCCTTAACTGCGATGATATTCTTTTCTGCGTCTACTTTAACTACGCTGAGGTTCTGTACGGTAACGCGTTCATTACCGAGGTGGCCTGCCATCTTCTTGCCTTTGAATACGCGAGAAGGTGTTGAGCATGCGCCCAAAGAGCCGCCGTGACGATGAACAGGACCTGTACCGTGGGTCTCCTTAAGGCGGCCGAAGTTCCAGCGCTTAATTGTGCCGGCATAGCCCTTACCTTTTGAAGTACCTCTAACGTCAACCGCTTCGCCTTCAGCGAAGATGTCAGCTTTGATTATGTCGCCTACGTTTACTGCGGCAGTGTCTTCAAGACGGAATTCGCGAAGCACCTTTTTGGGAGCAACGTCATTCTTGCCGAAGTGTCCTTTCATAGGCTTGTTTACCTTTGATGCCTTCATTTCGCCAAAGCCGATCTGAACTGCATCATAACCATCGTTCTCGGTAGTTTTCTTCTGGGTTACGGAGCAGGGACCTGCCTCGATAACGGTTACCGGAACAACGTTTCCGTTCTGGTCAAAAAACTGGGTCATACCGAGTTTTTTGCCGACGATTGCCTTTTTCATTTTCTTTTCCTCCTAATGGTTATTGGTCAGCTTTGCTGACTTGACCTATCGGTGCATTATTAAAATGAAATTACTTATAATATCATAATATAATTTATTATATATTACAGTTTAATTTCGATTTCTACACCGGCGGGAAGCTCAAGACCTGTAAGCGCTTCAACAGTTTTGTTTGAAGGTCTTATAACGTCTATGAGTCTTTTGTGGGTCCTCATTTCGAACTGCTCACGGCTGTCCTTATATTTATGAACAGCGCGGAGAATGGTAACGATTTCCTTTTCGGTGGGTAGCGGTACGGGACCTGATACCCTTGCGCCTGTACGTTTAGCGGTTTCCACTATTTTTTCAGCGGACTGGTCTACAAGTGCGTGATCGTAACCTTTAATACGAATGCGGATCTTTTCTTTTACTGCCATTGTATTCGCCTCCTAATTTAGTTGGCGGGCAAAACTTACACCGAACCGTGTTTTTCTTTTCGGTGCAATATAAAATCCGGCAATTGCTATGGGTTCTGGCAATTCCGGAGCGGCGGTTTCCCCGTCGCCGATGCTTTGATTCGCAAGTATCAAAACATCTTCCATCTTCTTTCGCCCGGTTTAAAATCGGACATACTCCGCAGAAATTTCCCGGCTAAAATGCCGGCCACCTCCTGCATCAACGCATGTATACGCCACACTTTCGCAGCGTGCTCGAATATCATACCATATTATGTCGGCAAAAGTCAAGATTTTTTTAAAAAAATATTTTATATTTTTTACGAATTTTTATATTCCTTTTTGTGCGATTTGCCGAATGTTTTTTCGATGTAAAATATAGGTTGTATTTACTGTTTATTTGAATACAATATATGCTTTCGCCCATTATTAAAGCAACAGTCTTTTTTCAAAAAAATTTGATTTTTATATTGACACGGTGTCAGAATACGGTTATAATAATTATGCTGACACTGTGTCAATATAAAACGAGGTGATTGTATGCCTAAAAAGACAAAAGAGCAGATTTTACAAAGAAAAGAAGAAATAGTTAAGGCTTGCAAAGAGTTATATAAAACGATGAGTTTTAAAGATATAACCATCAAAGAAATTGCAAACTATACCTCTTTCACCCGGCCTTCCATTTATAACTATTTTGAAACCAAAGAAGAAATATTCCTTGAAATATTAAAGGAAGAATATAATCTTTTTGTAGAAGAATTAGATAGTATTATTAAAAGCCACGATAAGCTTTCCAAAGAGCAGGTTGCAAATCTTATTTCAAATTCGCTCAGTCACCGCGAGCTTCTTTTAAAACTTATGAGTATGAACCATTACGATATGGAAGCCAACAGCCGAATGGAACGGCTTGTAGATTTTAAAAGGTCTTACGGAAAATCAATATCCGCTATGGAAAGGCTGATTAAAAAATTCTGCCCCGATATAGATGCCACGGCTTTTATCTATAACTTTTTCCCCTTTATTTACGGCATTTATCCCTATTCGGTTGTAACCGAAAAACAAAGGGCGGCTATGAAAGAAGCCGGAATAGATTTTAAATATCACACTATAAAAGAAATGGCGTATAACTGCGCTTTAAAACTTTTAGAAAAAGGAGAAATATAAAATGAATAAAAAAATAGTTCAAACCGCGGGCAGAGATCAGCTTGGCTCCTTTGCCCCTTCCTTTGCCCATTTGAATGATGATGTTTTATTTGGCGAAGTTTGGAACGAACAAGCCCTTTCCACCAAGACAAAATGCATTATAACTGTTGTTTCCTTAATGGCGAGCGGAATAACCGACTCTTCACTCAAATACCATCTTGAAAACGCAAAGAAAAACGGTGTCACAAAGGAAGAGATTGCCGCTATTATAACCCACGCCACAATGTACACAGGCTGGCCAAAGGGTTGGGCGGTTTTCCGCCTTGCAAAAGAGGTTTGGACAGAAGACACTAAACCTTTAAGCGAAAAGGATAAATTCCAAAATGAAATTATGTTCCCGATAGGAGAAAAGAACCCCTATGGTGAATTCTTTGTAGGGCAAAGTTATTTAGCGCCCGTATCAACCGATCAGGTACCCATTTTTAATGTGACCTTTGAACCCGGCTGCCGCAACAACTGGCATATTCACCACGCAAAACAGGGCGGCGGACAGATGCTTATCTGTATAGGCGGCAGAGGTTACTACAAAGAATGGGGCAAGGATGCCGTTGAGATGCTCCCCGGAACGGTTATCAACATCCCGCCCGAGGTTAAGCACTGGCACGGCGCCGCAAAGGACTCTTGGTTTGCCCATCTTGCAATAGAAATTGCAGGAGAAGAAACAAGCAACGAATGGCTTGAAGCGGTGGATAATGCCGAATATGAGGCATTGGAATAAATATAAAAGGAGATTTGATTATGAGCAAAAAATTAGTAGCATTCTTTTCAGCAAGCGGCACAACCGCCGCAAAAGCGCAGGCTCTGGCTACTGCCTCAGGCGCAGATATTTATGAAATAAAACCCGAAACCCCGTACACAAAAGCGGATCTCAGCTGGGTAAACCCGCTTTCGCGCAGCAGTAAGGAAATGAGAAAAGGCATAAAGCCCGAGCTTGCGGATAAAAATGCAAATATCAAAGATTATGATGTAATCTTTGTAGGTTTCCCGATTTGGTGGTATGTAGCGCCTACTATTATAAACAGTTTTCTTGAAGCCTATGATTTTTCGGGCAAAAAGATTGTTCTTTTTGCCACCTCGGGCGGAAGCGGTTTTGGTAAAGCGGTTGAAAGCCTAAAAAGCAGCGCCGCGGGCGCCGAAATTGTTGAGGGCAAGATACTAAACGGTATTACCACAGAAGAAGAATTAAAAAACTTTGCAGATGAATACTGATTCTTAAATGATTAAGAAAAAAACGGACAGTTTGTACTGTCCGTTTTCTTATTTTGTGTTTAATTATTCAGCTTCGGTTTCAGCGGGAGCTTCCTCTTTTGTTTCTTCAGCGGGAGCTTCTTCCTTTTTTTCCTCTGCGGGCACTTCCTCTACGGGAGTTTCCTGTTTTTCTTCTTCGGGAATTTCCACATTTTCGGAAACGGTTACCTCGCCTTCTGCGGCGGTTGCTACAACCTCATCCTCAGCGGACTCTTCCTTTTCTTCTTCCTTTACTTCTTCAACGGGAAGCAAAGCGCGAATTGAAAGGCTTACGCGTTTCTTTTCAAGGTCAATATTGGTAATCTTAACCTCAACCTCTTGACCGATGGTAAGTTCATCCTGCGGTTTTTCAATGCGCTTATTGGCGATTTGAGAAATATGGATAAGACCGTCAACACCCGGAATAATGCGGGCAAACGCACCGTAAGAAGTCATACTTACGATTGTAACGGTAACGGTATCGCCTTCGGAATACTTGTTCTGGAATATGGTCCAGGGGTTGTCCTCTGCTTTTTTGTAGCCGAGAGAAATCTTATGCTTTTCTTCATCGAGAGCTTTAACATAAACTTCAATCTCTTCGCCAACGGTTAATACCTCGGAAGGATGTTTAATCCTGTTCCAGGAGAGTTCGGAAATATGTAAAAGACCGTCAACACCGCCGATGTCAACAAAAGCGCCATAAGTGGTGATTGATTTAACTGTACCTTTAATTCTATCGCCTACTGCGATACTTGACCAAACCTTTTCTTCGGCTTCTTTTCTTGCTTCTTTAAGAACAGAGCGGATAGAGCCGATTGCTCTTCTGCCGCGGCCGATTTCAATTATACGGAAATCAACCTCTTTGTTTTTAAGGTCTTCAAGCGGATCGTTTCTTGAAGCGGTTGCCTGGGAAGCGGGAATGAAAATGCGAACACCGTTATAAGATGTTACAACGCCGCCCTTGATTATATCACGAACCACGCCGTGCAGTACTTCGCCGGAGTTTTTAGCTTCGACTACCTTATCCCAACCGGCAAAAGCATCGTAACGACGTTTTGAGAGCATTGCTGTTCCGTCCTGGTCACTTATTTTCATGATGATAAGATTTATCTCATCACCAACTTTAACCTCTTTTTCAAGGTCAACCGCATCATGAGAGTATTCGTCAGCAGTTACATAACCTGTAACACCTCTGCCGATATCCACCGTAATTTCAGCGGAATTTACGGCAACAACGGTGCCGACTACTTTCTGATCCCCGGTAAGACTGCTAAGTGACGCTTCAAGCGCTTCCTCATCCGTCATTTCTTCAAAACTTTTTTGAACAGTTTCATTTCCCTCCATCTGTTCATCCACCGGTTGTTTAATTTCTGACATGGTTTTAATAGCCTCCTTAATTATACCTGCAGGTGTTGATGCACCCGCCACAACGCCGACCTTTTCGCACCCGTAAAACCATTCGGGCTTTATTTCCTTTGCGGTTTCAACCAAAAAGGTTTTAGGTCTTATCGCCGCCGATACATCAAACAGTTTTCCGGTGTTTGAACTATGGCGGCCGCCTATGACAAGCATTGCATCGCATTCGCGAGCAAGAGCTGCCGTTTCCTTTTGGCGAGCCGATGTTGCATTACATATTGTATCAAAAATATTTGCATTTGTACACACTTTTTTTACAAAAATGTTGGCATTTTTGTAATTTTCTTGGTTAAAAGTCGTTTGTGAGACCACACAAACGGCATTTTTTTGCAAATCGGGGTTGTTTTTTATGATATTTTCGAGTTCTTCTAAGTTTTTGAAAACGAAATACTTTCCCTTTATATGCCCCGTTATTCCTATAACCTCTTGATGATTTGGGTCGCCCGCTATAAGGATGGTTTCGCCTTTTTCTGAATGCTCTTTTACTATTTCGTGAATTTTGGCGACAAAGGGACAGGTGGCATCCGCAAGTTTTACCCCGCCGGTTTGCGCCGCAAGGTAAACATCTTCACCCACCCCGTGGGAACGGATAACAAGGGTTTCGCCCCACCTTACATCGGTCACATTTTCAACTGTTTTAACACCCTTTTGTTCAAGCTCTGCGACCATTTGCGGGTTATGTATTATAGGCCCCAGCGTGCAGACCTTATCGCCCTTTTCAATAAGGTCATAAACCATATTGACCGCGCGGTTTACACCAAAGCAAAAGCCCGCGGTTTTCGCAAGTATTATCTTCATTGCTTTAACCCTTGATTTATTTTTTCAAAAAGTTCATCCACCGATTGCTCCAAGGTGTTGCCTGTGGTGTCATAAATCACCGCATCGCTTGCGGGTTTAAGCGGTGCTATTTCTCTATGAGAGTCATTATAATCGCGGGTTTTAATATCCTCTAAAACCTTTTCGTAATCGGCATCCTCGCCAACGGCTTTAAGGTCTAAAACCCTGCGGCGGGCGCGTTCTTCGGCAGAGGCGGTAACAAAAAATTTAAGTGTGGCGCCGGGTAAAACGACCGTGCCTATATCTCTGCCATCCATAAGAACATTGTTTTTTTCGGCAAGAAGCCTTTGCATATTAAGCAAATATTCCCTTACCGCGGGCTTTGCCGAAACGGCGGAAGCCATCATGGAAACTTCGGATGTTCTGATTTTATCGTTTACATCAACACCATCCAAAAATACATGCTGTTCGCCGTTTGTAAAGCGAATATCCACCTTTGTATCTTTAAGGACAGGTTCGATTTCACAGTTTAATTCGGTATTGTAGCCAAGCTTTAAAAATTTAAGACCGACTGCGCGATAAAGCGCCCCCGTATCAACATAGATAAAGCCGAGTTTTTTTGCAAGCCCTTTTGCAATAGTGCTTTTTCCCGCACCTGCGGGACCATCAAGAGCAATAGATACCATAATTATTCTCCTTCTAATAATTTTGCCGCCGAGATACCCGCCAAATATCCGCTTGAAAAGGCTATTTGCAGGTTAAAGCCGCCCGTTAGAGCATCAACATCCAAAACCTCTCCCGCAAAGAAAAGCCCGTTTACGAGTTTTGATTGCATTGTGGATGGGTTTATCTCTTTAAGATTTATTCCGCCCCGCGTTATAACCGCGCGGTCGGGGTCTTCGGTGCCGATGATATTAAGCGTAAATTCCTTTAAAACTAAAATCAGCGCTTCTCTTTCCGCGGCGGTTATCTGGTTGACCTTTTTTTCGGGGTCAATACCCGAAAGCGATACCACAACGGGAATAAGCGAAGCGGGCAAAAGCTTTGAAAGGCTGTTTTTAAACTCGCGATTTGAGTTTTCGCCGAAATCTCTTAAAATTCTGTTTTTTAAAGCCTCACTTGTCATCCCCGGTTTTAAATCTATTATAACCTTATGCTGTCTGCCCGGCTTTAAAAGAGCAGAAGCGGTAAGAACAAGCGGCCCCGATATACCGTTATGGGTAAAGAGCATTTCGCCTGTTTCTTTCATAATGGGTTTTTTTATACCTTCGGCATAAAGGGATAGCGAAACATTTTTAAGTGTAAGCCCGGCGAGACGCTCGCAAAACCCCTCTTTGCAGGTAAGACCTATTAAAGATGGCATAATCTCGGTAACGGTATGCCCCAAATCTTCCGCTATTCTGTACCCGTCACCGGTGGAGCCTGTAAGCGAATAATAGTTGCCGCCTGTGGCAAGAATTACCGCATCGGCGGGATAACTTGTGCCGTCTTCACATAATACGGCACTAACTCTGTCATCTTTCGTGATAATCTTTTTTGCAGTGGCGGTTATTATTTTTGCCCGTTTTTTTGCGGCAAGAGTTATGGCATCGGTAATGGTTACCGCCTTATCGCTTACGGGAAAAACACGGTTGCCGCGCTCGGTTTTAAGCGGAACGCCCAGGTTTTCAAAAAAGGAAATTGTATCGCGGGAGGAAAAGGTATTAAACGCGGAAAACATAAACTTACTGCCCCTCAGGGTGTTTTTATGCAAGGTATCAACATCGCAGTTGTTTGTAACATTGCATCTGCCCTTGCCTGTTATCATCATTTTTCTGGCGGGGCGGGTGTTTTTTTCAAGGATGGTAATATGTACATCTGCGTTTTCGCCAAGGGCTACCGCCGCCATAAGGCCTGCGGCGCCGCCGCCTATAATAACAACGCGTTTTATATCTCTCACTCCCCGCAAAATATTATTTTAGTCTTCCGAAAAGCCTTACAAATCTTTGATGATATTTATTTAAGTAAAAAAGTGTTATCTTTGAAAGGCAAATATCGTAAAGCACAAAGAAAACATTATAAAATGCCACAAAAGCATAAACTATCCACTTTATCCCTGTTTCATCAAACGGGATACCGAAAACAAAGACGGTAATAAAATATGCCCCCGCCGCCGAAATATTCAGATAAAGCAGTTTTACAACATATTCCAAAACCCTGTTTTTTATCTTTTCAAAAAAGGATTTAAGTATCGGGTAAATGCCGAAAACAAGGGCAAAAAGAGTTGCCGCTTCTTTTTCGCAAAAAATAAACGAGAGCACCGCGCTTATTAAAAACGAGCCCATCGCATAGGAAAACCCTGTTTCTATAAACACAAGCATAATCGCAAGCCCTGCTATAGCGGGAGCCGAAATGCTGACATAAGGGAAATAAGCCGCAAGCATTATCGCAACCGCAAAAGCCGACATAAGACCCGAAATGGTTATTTTTTGACTCTTTTTCATATCAGCAACACGGAATAAAGTCGCCGCCCATACATTCGCAACAGCAATCGGCGCATAAAAGACCCTGACACATACTGCAAGCATCACATCCGCCGCCCGAGGTTGCGCGGTAGGGGTTATAGGCATTTGTTTCTCTGCTTCTTGCCGCGTTGCCCTGCGCTCTTCTGTATTCGGCGTTGCCGGGTTCCATATTTACCGCCCTTGTAAAGCTTGTATATGCATCTTCAAACCAGCCGTGTCTGTATAGCACGGTGCCGTTTAAAAAATACCATTCGGCGTTTCTGTCCTTTATGGGAACGCCGTCAAGCAGTTCTCTTGCCTGCTCCATTCTGTTTTGGTTTATAAGCGCGCGTATTTCGGGGAAAGATGAAGCGCCGCTTCCCGCATTTGCATATCCGCCCTGTGTACCGCTTCTGCGCTCATTCATTATCGCATCATAAGCATCGTTTATCTCCTGCATTTTTTCATTTGCAAGATCGGAAAGCGGGTTATCGGCATAATTATCGGGATGATACTTTCTCGCAAGCGCTCTGTATGCTTCTTTAATCTGGTCTTCGGTGGCATCAGGTGAAACGCCCAATACCTCATAGGGATTTTTCATTTTGTAACTCCTTTTTAAAACAGTTTTCAAGGCCTAAATATAAAACATTGCCTAAAATGGTTTTATATCTTTTAAGTTCCAACAGTTCAAAAGCCTTTGCCGCTTCGTTTATATTATTATAAAGCTGCGGGGTGACTGTTTTTATAACTTCTTCTTTTGTATTGCAAATGCCTTTAAAAACATTATATGAGCCGCTTTTCTTATCCTCTTCAAAATCGCAAGCGGCATCAAGCAGATAGATATATCTGCCGATGCAGTAGCCCAAACGATCAAGCACCCGTTTATTATTTTCGTCCTCTGAGCAGAGGGAAAACAGGTATCCAAGAGCATTGGCGGTGGGGTCGGCGGCTTTATCGACCGATTGCTCCAAATCTTTTTCAAGCAGCGCTTGTTTTTGCATATACTCTGTTATAGCGGTATCTATCTCGGGGTACTTTTTTGCCGCGCGTTTTCGCATAGATGAAAAAATCGGTTTTGAAATCAAAAAGCCTAACTTTTTAAAGCCTTTACTGTCGTTGATATTATCGAGCACCTTATTATAAACGGTTATAACCGCCGCGGCCGCCGGCATATCAAAGGCGGCGCCGTCTTTTGCATAGTTGCATTTTTTAAGCGGGTTAAAGGTACATCTGCCGCCCTTAAACGCGGGGCAGGTATCCTGCAAGGCTGCCGATAAAAGTGCTAAAAAGGTGAAATCATAGCTTAATGTCATTCGGGATATGAGCCCGTATTCCTTGCCCATATACTTACAAAGCGAGCAATAAACGGCACGATAGGTTTCGTATTCTTTGATTTTAAGTTCGGGTTTAAAAAACCTTACATATCCGAACATCCCGCTTCACCTCTTTATCTGCATACTATAATGTCACAAAGAAGAATATAATTGGTTAATAAATTGTTAATTTAACATCTTTTTAAGGAACATACCTGTATAAGATTTTTCGCAGGCGGCAACCTCTTCGGGGGTACCTGTGCAAACAATCTCACCGCCCATATCTCCGCCTTCGGGTCCCAAATCAATAATATGGTCGGCGGTTTTTATAACATCGAGATTATGCTCTATAACGAGAACGGTGTTGCCGTTGTCAACTATCCTTTGCAAAACCTCTATAAGTCTGTGGACATCCGCGGTATGAAGACCTGTTGTAGGTTCATCCAAAAGATAAATGGTTTTGCCGGTTGAACGGCGGGAAAGCTCTGTCGCAAGCTTAACGCGTTGCGCCTCGCCGCCCGAAAGGGTGGTTGCGGGTTGTCCGATTTTTATATAACCGAGCCCCACATCGTAAAGGGTTTTTAGTTTTCTGTAAATCTTTTCGTGGTTTTTAAAGAAATTCATTCCCTCTTCAACGGTCATTTCAAGCACATCGTAAATATTCTTGCCCTTATACTTTATACTGAGGGTTTCTTTATTATATCTTGTTCCGCCGCAAACCTCGCAAGGCACATAGATATCGGGCAGGAAATGCATTTCTATCTTAATAATGCCATCGCCCCAACAGGCTTCACATCTGCCGCCCTTAACATTAAAGGAAAATCTGCCCGGCGTGTAACCGCGCGCCTTTGCTTCCTTTGTTTCGGCAAAAAGATTTCTTATATCGGTGAAAACACCGGTATAGGTCGCGGGGTTTGAACGGGGTGTTCTGCCTATGGGTGACTGGTCGATATTTATTATCTTGTCAAGGTTTTCTATACCTTTAACACTTTTAAACTTGCCGGGCACGGTTTTTGCGCGGTTTAGTTTATTTGCCAAAACCTTATAAATAATATCGTTTACAAGGGATGATTTGCCGCTTCCCGAAACACCCGTTACGCAGATGAATTCACCAAGCGGCAGGCTTACCTCGATATTTTTAAGGTTGTTTTCCGCAGCGCCCGTAACAGTAAGTGTCTTGCCGTTGCCCTTGCGGCGGTTTTGCGGCACGGGTATTTTCTTTCTGCCGCTTAAATAATCGGCGGTTATTGAACCCTTGCATTTCATAAGGTCTTTCGGCGTACCGGCAAAAACAACCTCGCCGCCGTGAACACCTGCACCGGGGCCTATATCAACAATATAGTCCGCGGCGCGCATTGTATCTTCATCGTGCTCAACCACGATAAGCGTATTACCGAGGTCGCGAAGATTTTTAAGGGTATTAAGCAGGCGGTCATTATCCCTTTGGTGAAGACCGATTGACGGCTCATCCAAAATATAAAGCACACCGCAAAGCGCCGAGCCTATCTGGGTTGCAAGGCGAATTCTCTGCGCCTCGCCGCCCGAAAGCGAGCCTGCCGAACGGGAAAGGGAAAGATACCCCAGCCCCACGCTCTTTAAAAACTCAAGGCGGGAACGAATTTCCTTTAATATCGGCGCCGCTATCATTTCTCTTCTTGTGTCAAGCTTTATGGTATCTATAAATTTCAGAATTTCGATAATGGACATATCGCAAAATTCTTTGATATTTTTGCCGCCTACGGTAACCGCCATATATTCGGGTTTTAGCCTTGTGCCGTGACAATCGGGGCATTCGCTTTCACTCATATAGCTTTCAAGCTCCGCCCTTGAATAATCGCTTTTTGTGGTTTCATAACGGCGCTCAAGGTTATTAACAACCCCTTCAAACGGGGCATAATAAACCCCGCCTCCCAAAAAGCCTACGCGGTTTAGTTCAAGTTTTTCACTTCCTGTGCCGAAAAGCACCGCATTCTGCGCTTCTTCGCTTAAATCTTTCCACGGGGTGTTTATATCAAAGCCGTATTTTTTGGCAATGCCTGTATAATACATCTGGGCAATAGCGCCCGCATCGGGGTTAAACCATGTGTTAACCCCCCAGCCTGAGGCTTTTATACAACCATCGAGCAGAGACTTTTCCTCATCGAATATAACAAGTCTCGGGTCAACCTTCATAAACACGCCAATACCCGTACAAGTGGGGCAAGCGCCCATCGGGTTATTGAAGGAAAACATTGTGGGGGTAAGTTCGGGTATGCTGATACCGTGTTCATCGCAGGCATAGGTTTGGGAAAATTGCAGTTCCTTGCCGCCTATAACATCAATCGCCACAAGGCCGCCCGAAAGCCCTACCGCCGTTTCAACACTGTCAAAAAGGCGGGAACGAATATCCGGCTTTACAACCAGACGGTCAACCACAACTTCTATCATATGCTTTTTATTTTTTTCAAGCTTTATATCTTCCGAAAGGTCATAGACAATACCGTCTATTCTCACACGGACATAACCCGATTTGCGAAGCGACTCGAGTTCCTTTGTATGCTCGCCCTTGCGGTTTTTAACGGTGGGTGACAAAACCTGAATTTTTGTGCCGGTCGGAAGTTTCATTACGGTATCAACAATCTGATCGGTGGTTTGCTGGCTTATCTCCTTACCGCAAACGGGACAATGCGGAATACCCGTTCTCGCGTATAAAAGGCGGAGATAATCATATATTTCGGTAACCGTTCCGACTGTGGAACGCGGGTTGTTGGAGGTGGTTTTCTGGTCGATGGAAATAGCGGGAGAAAGCCCGTCTATAACATCGACATTAGGTTTTTCCATCTGCCCCAAAAACTGGCGCGCATAGGAGGAGAGGGACTCAACATATCTGCGCTGACCCTCGGCATAAAGGGTATCGAAAGCAAGGGAAGATTTTCCGCTTCCCGAAAGACCTGTGAACACCACCATTTTATCGCGCGGTATTTCAACATCTATTCCCTTTAAATTGTGCTCTCTCGCACCTTTAATTATTATTTTATCGCTTGGCAAACCTTTTTACCTCCAAAAAGATATATATTATTATTTTACCTTTTTTTCTTTATAAAGTAAATAAATATTTTATAAATAATAAAATAAAAAAAGAATGCTTTTGGGCATTCTTTTTTCAGGTTGTAATTTTTTTCGCTTTTTCCAAAACCCGAACGGCGGGCATTATCAGTGCCCCTAAAAACAGGTTTGAAACACCATGCACCGCATCCCAGGGAAGCCCCGCGATTATCCAGGCGATTGTACCCTTAAAATCAAGCCCGAAAGCAAGAGCCTGAAAGGGGGCATAGAGCGTGCCGTATAAAAAGCCGTGAAGCGAGCAAACAACCGCCAGAATAGTGGCATAAACATACTTGTTTTTAAATCTCGGCACAAGCATCGCCGCGCCCCAAAGAACCGTCCATAAATACAGATACGGCACCCACCAAACCGAAAAGCCGTTAAGCACCCCGATTATAAGCACAAAGGCATAAATGGGATAAAGCGCTTTTTTTCTGAAAACCACAGTATAAGCCACGGTGAGCACACCGAGTAGATGAACATTCGGCAAAAATTCAAGCAGAATTTTTGAAATGTACATCACAGCACCAAGCAGGCTATAAAGGGTTAATTCCTTTAAATTTATCTTCATTGGTTCTCAAAATACTTTGCCATAAAGTCAAGCGAAAATCTCATTCCGTCAAGCATACTGCTGACATAAAGTTTCTCGCCCAAGGTATGCGCGCCGGGCGCTATGGTAACACCTATTGTCACCGCGGGAATGCCGAGCGAAAGCGGAATATTGGCATCGGTTGAAGCCGATTTGAAAAGGGTTTTAACCCCTATTTTTTCAAAAGAAGCGGCAACGCTTTGAAGCAGTGCTTTATGCGCCTCGGGGTCAACATCCCCCATACAGGGGCGCTCGCCCAGGGACTCAACATTTACACTGACGCCGGTCGCTTTATAAGCCTCTATCATCTTTAAAAACATATCTTTCATCAGTGCCAGGCATTCTTTATCATCCGAGCGGTATTCATAAAACATCTCGCATTCCTCGGCTATGGTGTTGACCGAAGTGCCGCCCGAAATATGGCCGACATTATAGGTGGTTTTGCTGTCGCCGTTTTTAGGCACCTTTACCGAATAAAGACTGTCTATAAGCGAAGACATTATATGTATCGCGTTGCGGTTGCCGAATGCTATATAGGAATGTCCGCCTTCGGTTTTGATATTAACCTTATACCTGTGCGAACCAACGGGGCGCTCAACAATATGACCGAGTGAAGAGTCATAAGAAATAACCTGCTTTACCCTGTCGCCATAGGTCTTCATAAGTTGCCTTGTGCCTTTTAGGTTGCCTAGTCCCTCTTCGCAGGAGTTTGCAACAAAAAGCATACCCGTTTTAGGTTTGGCATTCTGCTTTGCAAAATAGGCGGCGGTGGTAAGCATAACGCAAAGCTGGGCGGTGTCATCGCCTATACCCGGGCAATAAAGCACATCCCCCTCTTCGCGGATTTTAAGCTCGGTTTCGGCGGGGAAAACGGTATCTGTATGACCCATAAAAACCACTAAATCGCATTTGCCGTCATCATTATAAGGCCAGATAACATTAAGCGCATCATCTATAAAAACACCCTTGGCGCCCTTTTGTTCCATCCAGTTTTTTATAAATTCCGCGCGGCGCTCTTCGTGACCCGATGGCGCGGGAATAACCGTTAAATCGCAAACAAGCTTTTTAAGCTCTGCTTGTATTTCCTTTGCAAAAGTTTCAAATTCAGGTTTGATACCCATAGAATATTCCCCTTTTAAATAAAAAATGCTTATGCTCTTATTATACAAAAGAGCATAAGCATTGTCAAACCGATAAAGCCTTTTTTAGTTATGAATAGTTGCTGAGTATCAGAAAATGCCCTGCGCCATCATAGCATCGGCAACCTTTTCGAAGCCTGCGATATTAGCGCCTGCAACAAGGTCATAGCCAAGGCCGTATTTTTCGGCGGCGGCGGCGGAATTATCGTGGAT
>CAMPCO010000011.1 GCA_946646305.1 uncultured Clostridia bacterium
CCTCGTCATATTCTTTAACTATCATCTCTTTGCGTTCGGAAAGACGGGCAAGCTCGCCGCCTATACGCTCGCGCTCAAGTGTTTTTTCGCGTTCACCTGATCTAAGTTCAATTCCCGCTTTTTCGGTATCGTTTCTTTCTTTAAAGAGAGTTTCAATTTCCTTTTGGAGTGATTCAACCTTAAATTTATTGTTTTCAATATCTGTTTTAAGTTTTTCTATATCGCTCTTCAACTGTTCGTTCTTAAAGTTTATAACAGATATTTGATTACTGATTTCAACCGTTCTTTCAGCTCTGTCGCCTATTGAAAGTTCAAGTTCATCAGCGCTTATAATAAGCGATTGCTTATCCTTTTCATTCTCAATGATTTTGAGTTTAAGTTCAGTAATCTCACCGCTTAAAGCTTCTCTTCTTTCAGTTATTGTATTTCTGCCACCGGTCATTTTATCAATTTCAAACTGAACGGCCTGTTTTCTTTCGTTTAATTGGCTATTGGTGGCTTCTGCCTCTTTGGCTTTAGCTTTTAGATCGGCAATCTTTTGAGCGCCATCCTGCTTTTCGGTTTTTAAAGCAGTGTTTTCTTTTATGTTTGTATCAAGCAACTCTTCAAGACGCTTTAATTCCGCAACAATTCTTATTTTATCTTCATTGGCAGTGATTAAATCGGCATTATATGCTTTAATATCTGCCGATATTTCATCAACCTGATTGCGCTTTTCATTTAGTTTTTTAAGGTCGGTTTCAAGTTCACTTTCAAGCGATTTTATCTTCTTTTCAAGATTGGCGATATCTACAGCGCGGCTTAAAATACCCGCCTGCTTAACAAGAGAACCGCCTGTCAGCAAACCGCCGGGATTTACTACCTGACCATCAAGAGAAACAACCTTTACACGATAGTTATGCTTTTTGGCAAGCGCAACTGCAGTATCGATATCTTCGGTCACAACGGTAGCACCTAAAAGATATTCTATTATTTCGGAATATTTTTCATCGAATCTTACAAGTTCGGAAGCAAGACCTACATAACCGAAATTCTTTTTAAGTCCTGTTTCTTTAAACTCGCGGGCGGTAACAGAGGATAGCGGCATAAATGTCGCTCTGCCCTTGTTATTTGATTTTAAATATTCAATCGCGCGTTTTGCATCGGCTTCTGTATCTACTACAACATTCTGAATATTGTTGCCGAGCGCGGTTTCAATGGCAACGGTATATTTTTTATCAACTGAGATTATCTTTGAAATTGTGCCGTGAATTCCGCGCAAAACACCCTTGGAATTCTCATTCATAAGGGAAACAACCGATTTTGAAAAGCCTTCCATATTCTTTTCAAGTTCATTTAGTATTGCAACACGGCGCTTTTTAGACTCGATATCAAGTTTTGTTTCCTGGGTTTTTGCAGTTAATGCGTTAAGTTCCTCTTCTCGGGAATTAAGTCTTAACTCATACCCTTTCAGAGTATTCTTGATTGAATTTATATTGTCCTCGGTTTTATTAAAGAGAGATTTTGTCTCTTTAATATCGTTGTCTATCCCCTCTTTGGCTTTTTCATTTTCTGCAATCAAAGTATCAACATTTGAAAGCCTTGAGGTAATCTCTTCAATAGAGGTGTTTGCGGTGGTAAGGGTAATCATTGCATCGGAGGATAGCCCTGTTATTTCATTTAATTCCCTTATTTGGTCTTCTATTTTCTTTGAGATTGTCTCATTATCAAGCAAAAGGGATGATAGTTCTTTTTCAAGTTCGGAAAGATTTTTATTAAGAGTTTCTATAAAACTGCTCTTTTTGTCGGCAAGCTCTCTCTTTTTAGCTATTTCATCAATAGCGCTTTTATCGTTTAGTTCAAGTTGCCTTTTTTCATCGGTTAAGCGCTTAACATTTTCTTCATTATGCAAAATATCGTTATTTATAACCGAAATATCGCCTTCGATTTTGAGGTTTTCTTCATTGATAGAGGAAATCTCGGCGCGTTTTTCTTCAATATGGGTTGTGATTTCGGTAAATCTTTGCGTATTATTTTCCGCTTTTGCATCAAAATCGGAAAGCGCATCCTCTATCTCTTTATAAGCAATCTGCGCCGCGTCTATTTTGCTTTCCTGGGCGCGAAGAAGTTCTTTTGAATTATTTAAGGTATTAAGCCAAATACCGATTTCAAGATTTTTCTTTTGCTCGGCATATTTTAAAAACTCTTCAGCCTTTTCAGACTGATTTTTGAGCGGACCTATTCTTGATTCAAGCTCACCCAAAATATCTTTAAGGCGCGAAAGATTATCCTCTGCCGCAAGAAGCTTTCTTTCGGCTTCTGTTTTGCGGTAGCGGTATTTGGAAATACCCGATGCCTCTTCAAAAATATCGCGGCGTTCATTAGATTTTGAGCTAATAATCTCATCAATCTTGCCTTGCCCTATCATTGAATAGCCATCTCTTCCAAGACCGGTATCCATAAATAGTTCGTGAATATCTTTTAACCTTACAGAAACATTATTTATTAGATATTCGCTTTCGTGAGAGCGATAGTATTTCCTTGTAATACTTACAAAATCATTATCAAAATTAAGTGTTCTGTCAGAATTGTCTATGTTAAGCGTTACCTCGCAAAAACCGTGCGGGCGGCGGTCTGCCGCACCGTCAAAGATAACGTTCTCCATAGCCTGTCCACGCAGATTTTTCATAGACTGTTCGCCAAGCACCCAACGAACAGCATCGGATATATTACTTTTACCGCTTCCGTTAGGACCGACAACGGCAGTTATACCTTTACCGAATTTAAGTACGGTTTTATCGGCAAATGATTTAAAACCTTGTATTTGAATTGAAGATAAAAGCATACAATTTATATCCTTTCTGCTAAAATTTGAAAATCTTTAAGATTTTCATTGTCAAAAACATTACAGTTAAAACCTCTGTTTTTTAGTTCTATAATATTTTCTTTTGATTGTCCTATCATTTTTGAAAGGCTTTCTTTTGAAACAAAAATATTATAGTTTCCGGGTTTTTTCATTAAACCAAGGGCTTTATCAAACATTATTTTTGATTGACAAAGCTCACTGAACGATGGGTGCCAGGGGCCTGCAATATATGCGTCTTCATCTATTCTGTGAAGCCCGAGTCTTATAACCTTTATTCCGTTTGTTTCAAACATAAGATAAAGCTTGGAACAAAGATTAACCGCTTCTTCCAAAGACTGCGGTACATATTTTTTATCATCATAAAGCGCCGCAAGATCGGTATCTTTAAGCACAATTGTAGGATAAATGCGAACTGTATCGGGTTTTATTGAAATAATATCTTTTGCGGTTTTAACGGCATAATCATCGTTATCGCGGTAAAGACCTGTCATCATCTGAATACCGAGTGAAAAAGCATAGTCTTTAATAAGCTTTGAAGAAGCAAAAACATCCTTTGCCGTATGACCGCGGTTGTTGCTTTTAAGCACACGGTCGTTAAGACTTTGGGCGCCGAGTTCGATAGATGTAACCCCATAGCATTTGAGTGTTGCAAGTATTTCCTCATCTATCGCATCAGGGCGGGTTGATATTCTTATTCCGCTTACTGTCTTATCCTTAACAAATTCATAAGCCGCTTCTAAAAGCCTTATCATATAATTGCGGTTTATAGCGGTAAAACTACCGCCGAAAAATGCAATTTCTGTAGATTTTGGGTCGTAATTTTTCGATTTTTGAGCATTTTCTATTGCTTTTATTACATCCTCGGGATGAGGAGCATTATGTACGCCGGTAATATGCCTTTGGTTGCAAAAACTACACATATTCGGGCAACCTATATGCGGAACAAAAATCGAAATATTTGAGTGTTCCGCGCTCATATATTTTCACCCATAAGAGTGAGCGCCTGCTTTGCGGCGGCTTCTTCCGCGGCTTTTTTGCTTTTGCCGGAGCCTTTGCCGATAACATTTGAATTAAGATGAACTTCAACCTCAAATGTTTTATCGTGGTCAGGTCCTGATTCGCCGGTTAATATATACGATATAACCTCTTCCGGATTTCTTTGAATAATCTCTTGTAAAAGAGTTTTATAGTCTTTATTAGAATGATTTATGTCTTTGTTTTCAAGTTCTCTTAAAACAAATTTATAAACAAACTTTTTGGCATTTTCTATTCCGCCATCTAAAAATATAGCGGCAAGAAGGGCCTCAAAAGCATCGGCAAGAATAGAATCGCGGTTTCTGCCACCGCTTTTTTCTTCGCCTTTGCCGAGCAGAAGATTATCGCCAAGACCGATTTCGCGCGCAAATACACAAAGCGCCGCTTCACAAACAAGAGAAGAGCGCAAACGGGTAAGCTCCCCTTCCGGCATATCTTTATAATTTTTAAAAATATGGTCGGAAACAAAGAACGAAAGAACGGAATCGCCCAAAAATTCAAGCCTTTCATTAGAAGGGGTCTTTGATTCATTGGCGAATGATGTATGCGTTAAGGCGCATTTTAAAAGTCTTTTATCTTTAAAAGTGTAATCAATGCTTTTTTCAAGATTGTTCACTTATCTTCACTCCGATTTATAAATTATCGCTGATGATTTTAATGGCATCGCTCTCGATGAATGTTATCGCCTGGCGAATGGCATTTTTAATTGCCGTTGCATTGGAACTGCCGTGGGCTTTAATAACAGGCTTTTGAACACCTAAAAGCGGGGTTCCGCCTACCTCATTACTATCCATAAGTCTTTTAAGCGAATACAAATCTTTTTTAAGCACCAATGCGGCAAGTTTATTCGGCAAGCTTTTATACATAATCTGTTTAATTAGTTTAAACAAGGTAATTGATGTGCCCTCAATAAGTTTAAGGGCGATATTTCCGGTAAAACCATCGGTAATAACCGCATCGCAAACACCCTTTGGCATTTCGCGGGATTCAATATTGCCTACAAAGTTTATATTGCTTTTGGAAAGAAGCTTATAAGCATCTTTGCGAAGCTCATCACCCTTTGTATCTTCAGTTCCGATATTAAGCAGTCCTATTTTCGGGTTAGCCCTTTTTTCAACCTTTTCAAGATAAACGCTTGCCATAACACCGAACTGCGCCAGCATTTCGGGTCTGCATTCAGCGTTGGCACCCATATCCATAAGCATATAACTGCCATCGGGGGATGGAATCATACCGCCGAGTGCCGGGCGTTTAACACCCTTAATTCTTTTTATTATAAGTGTTCCGCCCACAATTATCGCACCTGTAGACCCCGCAGAAACAAAAGCATCTGCCCTATCTTCTTTAAGCTCTTTAAAGGCCAGTCCCATAGAAGAGTCGGCATGCGCTTTAATAATCGATGTCGGGTCATCATGCATGGAAATAACATCTTTTGTATCAACTATTATTAAGTCGCCGTAAAAAGATAAATTATTTTCAGCGATAATTCTTAAAATCTCATCTTTATCGCCCGTAAGCGTAATTTCAACCGAATATTCTGCCGAAGCCTGTGCGGCACCTTTTACAATTTCAAGCGGAGCATTATCTCCACCAAATGCATCTACTGCTATTCTCATTAAAGTTCATCCCCTTAAAATTAGGTCAGATTTTTAAAGTAATCAAGCGACCTTTCAGAAAAAGCGGCATAACGCTCTCTTTTATCCCTGATTTTAGTATCAAGCGGCGGCATTATGCCGAAATTAGCACCCATAGGCTGAAAATCTTTAATTTCGCCATCGGTTATGTAATTTAACAACGCGCCTATCATTGTATATGGCGGAAGAATAAGCGGGTCGAGATTTAAAACTCTTCTTGCCGCGTTAATACCCGCAACAATTCCGCTTGCCGCCGATTCCATATAGCCTTCAACACCTGAAAGCTGACCGGCAAAGAAAATATTATCGTTTTGTTTTAACGATAAATCGCGATTTAAGAGTTTTGGTGAGTTTATAAATGAATTTCTGTGCATAACACCAAAACGAACAATATCGGCATTCTGAAGCCCCGGTATCATAGAAAAAACACGCTTTTGCTCGCCGAATTTTAAATTGGTTTGAAAACCAACCATATTATAAAGCGAACCTTGTTTATTCTCTTTTCTAAGTTGAACAACCGCCCAAGGTCTGTGCCCTGTTCTCGGGTCCCTTAGTCCTACCGGTTTCATAGGTCCGAAACGAATAGAATCTTCACCGCGTTTTGCCAAAACCTCAATCGGCATACATCCTTCATAAACCTTCGGATCTTTTTCGAATTCGTGAAGCGGAGCGGTTTCGGCGTTTATCAGTTCGTTATAAAAAGCCTCGTATTCCTCTTTATTCATCGGGCAATTAACATAATCGCCCTCAGTATCGGAATATCTTGAAGCGATAAAAGCTTTGCTGAAATCAATGCTTTCTGCGGTTACAATAGGAGCCGCCGCATCAAAAAAACTAAGATTATCTGAATTGCACAACTTTTGAATATTATTTATTAGTGCATCATCGGTAAGCGGTCCCGTTGCGATAACGCAAACGCCATCAGGTATTTCGGAAACAATCTCGTTTTTAACCGTAATATTCTTACTATTTAATATCTTTTCGGTAATATCACGGGAGAATATTTCTCTGTCGACCGCCAAAGCGCCGCCGGCATTAACATAGGCCTTATCGGCAGACGGCAAACACACAGAGCCGAGCCTTCTCATTTCTTCCTTTAAAAGACCTGCCGCGGAATCTATACGCATTGCTTTTAAAGAATTTGAACAAACAAGCTCTGCAAAAAGATCGGTTTTATGCGCCGGAGTATGCTTTAAAGGCTTCATCTCATAAAGTGAAACAGAAACCCCTAAAGATGCGGCGGCAAAAGCCGCTTCACAACCTGCAAGACCGGCGCCTATTACCGTTATATTATTTTTCATTTTCAGTAGTTTTAGCGGTTTTCTTTCTTGTCGGGCATTCGGAATTCATACAATATGTTCTGCCTCTTGCGCCCTTTATGATATAAGAACCGCATTCTTCGCATTTTTTGCCGGTAGGCACACCGGGAGATGCGAAATCGCAATTAGGATAATTAGAGCATCCGACAAACTTTTTGCCCTGCTTGGAAACCTTTCTTACAAGCTTTGAGCCGCATTTCGGACAAGGTTCTTTGATTTCGTTTTCGGGCATGGTCTTTGTGTTTTTGCATTCCGGGTAACCGGGACAAGCAAGGAACTTGCCGAACTTACCTTCGCGAACAACCATCTTTCTTCCGCATTTTTCGCAAACAATATCGGTTTCTTCAAGCGGAACCTTAACCCTTTTACCGTTAAGTGAATTTTCAGCTTTCTTATACAAGTTATCAAACTCCTTATAGAATGAATCAACCATTTGTATCCAGGGTATCTCACCTGCGCCGATTTTATCAAGGTCTGTTTCAAGATTTGCGGTAAATTTAACATCAACAATCTTTTTGAAATATTCGCTGATAAGATCGGAAACCACCATACCGAGCTTGGTGGGCTTAAGCGCCTTCTTTTCCCTTTCAATATATGTTCTTTGCTGAATATTAGAAAGAATCGGCGCATAGGTTGAAGGTCTGCCTATACCGTTTTCATCAAGCGCCTTTATAAGAGTCGGTTCGGTATATCTTGCGGGCGGTTGAGTAAAATGCTGATTTGGTTCAAGCGATTTTAGTTTTAAAACATCGCCCTCGTTCATATCGGGAATCGGTTCTTCTCCCGCTTCAGCAGTATCATCCCTGCCCTCTTCATAAAGCTTTGTAAAACCATCAAAGGTAACTCTGTAACCGCTGGCTTTAAACAAATATTCATTTGCAGTAATGCTAACAGCGGTAGTGGCTTGAGCGCAAGACTCCATAAGCGAAGCGATAAATCGTTCCCAAATAAGCTTATAAAGCTTAAACTGATCGGCGGAAAGAGATGCTCTTGCTTCTTGCGGACTAAGATCTATCATAGTAGGTCTTATTGCTTCGTGAGCATCCTGAGCGCCTTTTTTTGTTTTATAATATCTCGGCTTTGCGGGTAAATACTCTTTGCCGAAATGACCGAGAATATATTTATTACCGGCATTTCTTGCTTCATCCGAAATACGAAGCGAATCGGTACGCATATAGGTTATAAGACCGACAGAGCCAAAGCCTTTAATATCAACGCCTTCATAAAGCTGTTGCGCAACGCTCATGGTCTTTTGACCTGTAAACCCTAACTTTCTCGATGCTTCCTGTTGAAGAGTTGATGTATTGAAAGGCGGAGCAGGTTGTTTATGGCGAACACCTTTTTTAACAGATGTAACAACATACTTAGCCGAAGACAGTGAATCAACGATTTTCTGAGCATCCTCGCTATTTGTTATCGGATCTAACTTTTTATTATCTGCAAAGCTGAACAGTTTTGCGGAAAAGGTTTTTCTATCCTGTAAAAACTTTGCGTCTATAGTCCAATATTCTTCTTCTTTAAACTTTTCAATCTCGCGCTCACGGTCTACAATAAGCCTTAACGCAACCGTTTGAACACGACCGGCGGAAAGTCCGCTTTTAACCTTTCGCCAAAGGAACGGGCTAAGCTTATAACCAACAATTCTGTCAACAACTCTGCGAGCCTGTTGAGCATCAACAAGGTTTATATCGATTTTTCTCGGGTTTTTAATGCCGGTTTTAACGCCGGATTCGGTTATTTCGTTAAATGTAACACGGTTTTTCTTTTCCAAATCAAGACCTAAAATCTTAGCCAAGTGCCAGGAAATCGCTTCACCCTCGCGGTCCGGGTCGGTTGCGAGATAAACTTCATCGTTTTGCTCGGCGGCGGCCTTTAATGATTTTATAAGCGCCTTTTTATCATCAAGATTTATATACTCGATTTTATAGTTTTTATCAACATCAACACCGAGTTTTGATTTAGGCAAATCACGGACATGACCCATAGAGGCCATAACGGTATAATCTTTACCTAAATATTTCTGTATGCTTTTAACCTTTGTAGGTGACTCAACAATAAGAAGCTTTGACATCTGATAATCTCCTTTACAGAACTTCAAAAAGACCGCCCGGAAGCGATTTTATGAAGCCTGATATTTCAAGTTCTGTAAGAGATGATAATATCTCATCACCGGAAAGACCGGTTTTAAGCATATCATCCGCAGAAAATTTTATATTAACTATATTATTATACAATATTATTGCATTTTTGGAAAGACCTGAAACAGATTTATTTTGTATTTTTTTTTGAGATTTTTCTTCCTTTTTTTCAAATGCTTTTTCTAAATCTATTTTTTCGGCATATTTCGGTAAATAAAGAGCAAAAACATCCGATGCATCAATAAGCGGAATAGCGCCGTCACGCAAAAGAGCATTTGAACCTTTATATTGGCTAAGTGTAGGGTTGCCGGGGATAACAAATACATCTTTACCCTGCTCGGCGGCATATTTAGCGGTTATAAGTGCACCGCTCTTTTCGCCTGCTTCTATAACCACCGTTGAAAGAGACAACGCCGCCATCAATCTGTTTCTTATAGGAAAAGAATACTTTGTGGTCTTAGCGCGTGGCGGTTGTTCACTTATAAGACATCCCTTTTCGGCAATTCTTTTTCGAAGTCCGCGGTTTTCAGGCAGATAATCACAAAGAATTCCGCAAGCCAAAACACCAACGGGAATTCCCTCTCCTTTAATTGCACCTTTAAGGGCTTCACTGTCGCCGCCTACCGCCGCACCGCTTACAACGCAAAAGCCCGCTTTTGAAAGGCGCAGACCTAAAGAATAAGCGGCGCGAGCGCCAAACTCGCTTATATTTCTCGGACCTACGATGGTTATCGTCGGGATTTGCTCAAATTGCGGCAGTTCGCCTTTTATAAATAATACAATGGGCGGTGCGCTGATATTACGCAAACTATCGGGAAATTTTGCATTGTCGATAGTAATGATTTTAATATCGTTGCTTTTGCAGTCCTCGATAACTTTGTTTACTTCTTCTTTTTGAACCTTATTGATTTTTTCTTTGTCTTTAGCGGAAATATTTTTTCCGCAAGAAAGCAAATTATAAACTTCAAAACACTTTGCAACAGATAAACCAAAGGCAAGTTTTATTCTGATAATTTCTTCAAGACTAAAATCGGGTTTCATACTTAAAGCCCCCTTATTATCTGATGCTTTCCCACATCGCAATAGCCGCAGCCGCGGCGGCATTAAGCGATTCGGCACTGCCTGTCATCTTTATTGTGACCTTTGTTTTGCACTTTTTAAGTGTTTCATCTTTTATGCCGTTTGCTTCATTGCCGATAAGAACAACATCTGTTTTTGAAAACTTATGATTTTTAATATCTTCGGCAGTATTATCAACAACACACGCCACAAGATTTAAGCCTTTCGAAAGGCAGAAATCGGCTATATCATCGGTAATAAAAAGCGGCATTCTGAGCAGCGTTCCCATAGAAGCGCGCAAAGCCTTCGGGTTATAAGGGTCACACCCGCCGGATGATAGAATTATTCCGCCAAAACCGAGAGCTTCGGCAGTTCTTGTTATCGCGCCGAGGTTTGAAGGGTCCTGGATATTTTCAAGTGCAATATACCGTTTTTCACCCGATTTGATATCATCAAATTTTTCGGGAATTTTTACAATCATAATTATTCCCTGGGGTGATTTTGTATCGGATATTTTATCCATCAAAGAGCTTTGAACAATATTGCAAATATCGCTTTTTTCGCCGAATTTTGAAATAATATCGGTATGCTTTAAATATGCCTCTTTTGTGACAATAAGGCGAACTATATGCACATTATTATCAAAAGCATCCTCACATTGGCGCAGACCTTCTATTACAAAAAGCCCTTCTTTTTTTCGCTTATCTGCTGATGATTTCAGCGCATTTATCTGCTTTATAACAGGGTTATCACGAGATGAAATAGTGATAAATTCTTTCATTTTTTCACCTTCTAAATAAAGCAATTCGCCCGAGGAAAATACATTCCCGGGCGATTATGTTCTTATTTTTCAAGTGCTTTTTGAGCAGTCTTTACAAGATTGGCAAATCCTGCAGGATCGCTTACGGCAACCTCTGCAAGCATTTTTCTGTTAATCTTAACGCCTGCTTTGTTAAGTCCGTTCATAAAGGTTGAATAGTTCATACCATTCATTTTAGCACCGGCAGAAATGCGGGTGATCCAAAGACGACGGAAATCACGCTTTTTCTGTCTGCGGCCGATATAGGCATAATTGCCCGATTTCATAACCGCTTCTTTAGCTGTTTTAAAGAGCTTTGATTTTGCTCCGAAATAACCTTTAGAAAGTTTTAAAATCTTTTTTCTTCTTTTGCGTGTTGATAACGCACCTTTTACACGAGCCATTTATGTTAACCTCCACTATCAAGTATCTTAATTATTTGTACGGAATCATTTTCTTAACCTTTGCTACATTTGTAACATCGGCACATACCGTTTTGCGAAGATTTCTCTTGCGCTTAGTAGTTTTCTTGTTTAAGATATGCGACTTGAAAGCGTGAGCACGTTTAACCTTACCGGTTTTTGTGAGCTTAAAGCGCTTTTTCGCGCCGCTGTGTGTTTTAATTTTAGGCATTTTAAGTCCTCCCAGAATTTTTTATTTACCTGATTTCGGGGCTAAAAACATTAACATGTTACGTCCTTCCATCTTAGCAGCTTTTTCAACAGTACAATATTCGGAACAATATTCGGCAAAACGAGCCATTGTATCAAGACCGATTTCGGGATGGCCGAGTTCTCTGCCGCGAAATCTTATTGAAACCTTAACCTTATTGCCGTTTGAAAGGAATTTGCGAGCATGGTTACCTTTTGTTTCAAAGTCATGAACATCAATTCCAAGTCCCAGGCGTACCTCTTTAATTTCGATAACCTTTTGGTTTTTCTTTGCTTCTTTTTCCTTTTTTGCTTTTTCAAAGCGATACTTGCCGTAATCCATAATTTTGCAAACAGGCGGCGTTGCGTTTGGCGATATTGCAACAAGATCCAAGTCTTTGGCATAAGCCGCATCAAGCGCTTTATCACTGGACATAACACCAAGCTGAGAGCCATCAGAATCGATAACGCGTACCTCTTTGAATTTGATTGCTTCGTTTACTAACAATTCTTTGGTTGCGATTGTAAGCACCTCCAATATAAAAAAGAAAAAATAATAGACGCAAATGCGCAAAACATCCACGTCTAAAATAAAAACTATTTTAAATATTGACCGTATGATAACACACATTACGGTGAGAACGTGGAGAGTTCTGCTTCATTGTCAAACAGTATTATAACACAAAAAAATAATTTGTCAAGCAAAAATCAATTTATTTCGAGTTCTTTTATCGATCTCATTTGATAATCGATATTTTTAAAGAACTCAGGCGATCTCAAAGCCGCCGCCGCACCGCGGACAACACTATGAGCCGGATCATCAACGGTGTTGACCTTTATCTGCAAATATTCCGACATATACTTATCAAGGCCTTTAAGCTTACTGCCGCCGCCTGTTAAGTATAGACCATCTGCTTTTATATCGGATACAAGCTCGGGATCGGCTTTGGCTATAACCGCTTTAACCGCGGCGCAAATCTGCTCTGCGACTTCTTCAATACATAGCTTAACATCAACCGAAGTAATCTCAAATGTTTCGGGAAGTCCTGTAATAATGTTTCTCCCTTTGGCATTGATTGCTATTTCAATTTGGTGATCAAGAAGCGAGCCGATCTGCTTTTTTATTTTTTCGGCGGTTAGTCTGCCTATTTCAATATTATAATCTTTGCGAATAAACTTTATTATTTGGTCATCAAAATCAAAAGATGCCGTTTTGCAAGAATCGGAAGCGGCAATTCCGCCCATTGAAATTACTGCAATATCCGTTGTTCCTGCACCAATATCAACAATTAAGTATCCGTGCGGTTTTTCAAAATCAAGTCCTAAACCAAACGCCACCGCCAGCGGGCTTTCAACAACAGATATATTTCTGCCGCCTGCCCCTTCGATAACATTGCTTAAAGAGTGGTGCTGAAGCTGGGTAAGTCCGGGCGGTAAGGTTGCCATAATTCTCGGGCGCAAAACCTTATTGCCAAAAGCATCATCCATATATTTTTTAAGCATAGCTTCTGCTATATCATAATCGGAAATCATTCCGTCTTCTATCGGGAAAACACTGATAAGACTATCAGGGGTTCTGCCAAGCGTTTGCTTTGCTTTTTCGCCGAAATATACAGGTTCATAGGTTTCACTGTTAACGGCAACAATGCTCGGCAGTTCCAGAATAACCTTTGAATCGGAAAAAATTACGGTTTTATAAGACCCTAAATCTATTCCAATATCAGATACCATTACTATTTCTCCTTTTTGATTTTCTTTTTATCTTTATCATAAGATGTAATCATAGCAGTAGCGCAACATACCTTATCTGCCCCTGCAAATAGCAAAGCCCTTGTGCAGTCATCAAGTGTTGCCCCTGTGGTGGAAATATCATCAATCAAAAGAATTGTTTTACCGGTAAGTGTACTGTTGCACACATATTTATATTGCGAGTTTATAAGTCTTTCTTCTCGGCTTTTCGATTTATGTTGCGGCAGTCTTTTATGCTTTATTTTAAGAGAAGAATTTAACCTTATGTCGAATATTTTTGAAAGTTTTTCGGCTATTAGTTTTGATTGGTTAAAGCCGCGCTTGTTATAACTTGTCCTGCTAATGGGAACATAGCATATTTCATCAAAGGAATAATCTTTATATTCCGATTGAATACAAAGAGCCATTTCTTTTGCGAAAAAATCGGCAGACCTGCGCTTTCCGTTGATTTTAAACCTTAGCATTATTCTTTTGGCGTATCCCTCATATCTGAAAACAGAAACAAGTTCACAAAACCGCCAAACATACATTCCGCAATGACAGGATGACTTTTCTCTTCCGCAAGCTTTGCACCGCTTATCCTGATTTATATATTCAAGATTTTTAAAACAATCGGCGCAAATGATACTGCCATTCCTTGTGATTTCGCCGCAGCAACAACACTTTATAGGATACATTATATCAAGAAAAGCTTCAAAAATATCTTTTAATCTACCTAACATCTTCATTATATTTTTCCAAAAAATGCTTTAGCATTGTATATCTAAGCGTTTTCCTGTCATTAGATGCCATCTGCCTGAACATATCTTTATCCCCTACTAAAACAAGCATTTTTTTAGCACGGGTAATGCCCGTATATAAAAGATTTCTGAACCTGAGCTTTGAAGGAACACCAAAGAGCGGCATTACAACATAATCGAACTCACTGCCCTGGCTTTTATGAACCGTAACGGCATAAGCGAGGTCAAGGTCATCGAGCATATCTCTTGTGTAAACAACGGTTTTATCATCGTATTTCACAGTCAATCTGCCGAGACTTTTTTCCACAGATTTGATAATACCCACATCGCCGTTAAAAACACCGCAACCGCGTTCGCCGTTATCTTTTTCCCATTCTATATCGTAGTTATTCTTGGTTTGCATAACCTTATCGCCCGGGCGATAATATACATCTTTAAAACTAAGCTGCGGTTTATTATTCTGCGGGTTTAAATATGCTTGAAGAAGATTATTAAGATTATATGTACCGGTGGCTTGTTTCTTTGACGGACAAATAACCTGAATACTGTTAATAGCATCAATATTATATGTGCTTGGCAACCTTTCAACGCATAAATCAAGTACTGTGTCAGCCGTTTCGGCAGAACTATGCTTTGTTATAAAGAAAAAATCGCTTGTTTTGTTTGAAAGATTACACTCTTCCCCGTTTATAACCGCGTGAGCATTTAGTATTATTGCGCTTTCTTTTGCCTGCCTGAAAACAGTTTTAAGGCAAACGGTATTAAAGCATCCGCTTGAAATTATATCGCCTAAAACATTTCCGGCGCCTATACTCGGCAGCTGGTTATAGTCCCCAACGAGAATTAACCTGCAATCGGGAGACAAAGCCCTTAAAAGGCTTTCAAACAGAAGCGAATCAAGCATTGAAACTTCATCAACTATCACAACATCGGCTTTTAGCGGGTTTGATTCGTTTCTGGAGAATTTTCTTATTTGTCCATCGCCCGGCTCAACCTCTAAAAGCCTGTGAATAGTTTTTGCATTCCTGCCGGTAAGTTCGGTCATTCTTTTTGCTGCCCTGCCTGTAGGAGCAGTTAAAACAATATCCATCTTTCTGCGCTCAAAAATTTCTATTATGGCATTAAGAGTGGTGGTCTTGCCTGTTCCGGGGCCGCCGGTAAGAATAAAAATATTACTTAAAAATGCCATTTTAACGGCATTCCTTTGATTGTCTTCAAATTTAATGCCGAGTCTGTTTTCTACATAATCTATTTCAAGCTCTTCCACCATACCGGAAACCGAGCGCATATTCGCCATTGATAAAAGTCTTGCGGCGGAATATCTCTCACTGTTATATAATCTCGGCAATGCAAGATATTCGCTGTTATCAATTTTAAATGAGTATAATCTCATAGAAGAAACAAGGCGGTCGCAAACACCCTCTATTCGGTAATAATCACTTTCAAGAAGCTTTACCGCAACTTGTATAATTTTTTCTTTAGGCAGGCAGGAATGTCCGTTTGAGAGATTAGAACTGACTATATATTCAATTCCCGCACCAAGCCGCATCTCGCTATCTTTATCAATGCCTAAATCATATGCTATCTTTTCCGCGGTTTCAAAGGAAACGCCGATATCTTCCGAGCAAAGCGAATAAGGGTTTTCCTTAATTATATCAGAGCAGTTTTCCCCTAAAACCTTATAGATTTTAACGCATCTTTCCATCGAAAAAGAATAGGGTGACAAAAGCATCATCAGATCTTTTATGCCATAATTCTTTTTATATTCTTCGCCGATGGATAAAGCTTTTTGCTTTGAAATACCGCTTATAAGACTAAGCTCTTCAGGATGATTTTCAATTATATCAATGCTTTTATCACCAAATCGCTCAACTATTTTTGTAGCAGTAGCGGGACCTATCCCTTTTACAACACCGGAAGAAAGATATTTAAGAATAGCCGCCTTTGTTACAATCTGAACTTTACCGACTTTAGTGGCAATAAACTGCCTGCCGTAAGTAGGATGATCACTAAATGAACCGATAAGCTCAATACTTTCGCCTTCGTTTACAAAGGAAAAATAACCGGTAACGGTTTCATTACCGGTATTGGTGTTTAGCAGAGCTACGGTATAGCCGTTGCTTTCATTTTTATATATAATTTTTTCAACGGTTCCTGTAATTTTCAGTTCTTCCATTTTGGGTTCACTCGCTTAAATCATCATATGATTTCGGTAATATCCTTTTTATTTATAAATAAAACATTTTGATTGTTATAATATTCGGTAATTCTTTTACAATCATTAAGCGCCGCTTCATCAATATAATCTGTTACAGCAAAAACTTTATCATAGATATTGCCGTACCAATTCATCTTTTCAATAGCGCAACAAAGCTGCGAATAGTATTCATCTTCTTTTAAAAAAAGAAGCAAATATCTGCTTTTTTTGCATTTGCCGAAAAACAATATCTTAAGTGCAAAAAGCACCTCGGCAATGCCTAAAATACAAAAGATAAATAAAACAGTATAAATAATAGCAAAAACCACAGAAACCACCTCAGATTATACTATGATAAAAGGCGGTTTCTGTTAAAAATCTTATTTTATGGTAACGGTTACGGTATATTTGCCGTAGGTCCAAATGTTATTATATTTACTTGAAGCAACAACGATATCAAGCGTATGGTTGCCTGCCGCCTTATCGGCAAGGTCAACAGTAGCATAAACATCCGCCGCAGAAAGGTTTTGAATAACACTTGAAGGGCCGCAAATTTTAACATTTCTTACCCAGTCGTTATCGGTAACAATTCTTTCCTTTGCAAGATTTTCAAATCTTATATCGGATATTGTTATGGTCTTTTCCGAGAACTGACTTGTGTTTAAAGTTACGGTAAAGAAATCTATACTATCGTCAAGTTTTACACCATCAGGTAAAACAGGAGAAATCTCAAAGGTGTTGTTTGAGGGCGAAATGCTGTTGAAATCTATCGCCGAGAGAGACAGTGTTGATGTTTTATCAACAACATCGGGCGTTCCGATAATGGTAACTTCTGTGTGGTCAACTGTCGGTGAAAAGACAGATGTATCGATACCCGCCGGGGTGTTTTTAAAGGTCGGCGTTACGCTTAAGGTTTTCTTTTTGGAAATAGGCTGAGTGACTTTAAGCGTTGTATAAGTAAGCGTCAGTCTTCTGTCGGTAACCTCTTCATTATTACTGTTAAACACCTTGCCGTCAAGCGTGTATCTGTAAAGCAAATCGCCTTTTTCATCATAAAGCACAACATAACTATCAAATGTTTGTGTTGTGTCAAGGGTCTTATTTACCTCCGCCAAAGAGCCGACAGATGCAATTTTTTGCATTATTGAACGCGGTCCCTTGATGGTTATTGTGTTTTGTTCGGAATTTGCAGGAATGGGAGTTTCTGCAACAAGGCCCTCCGCCGCACTGACACCGATAAGTTTCGGTTGAATGTTAAATTCCTTTGTATCAATATAATCAAATGTTACATCGATAGAAGCAGGAGAAATCGAAACAAAAGAATACCCTGATTTACTGCTGTTATAATTGCCCACAACATCAAGACTGTATGTTCCCGCGGTGTTTATATTTGTAATATCCGCAGTCAGAACAAAGTCCTCGGTTTTAAGGGAACTGACAATATAATCAGGTCCTTTAACAGTGACTGAAAACTTGCTTTTTGAAAGATCGGAAACAATACCGAGCCCCAGTTCATTTGCGGCGGTGTTTTCAACGGAAATGGCAGGTGTAACATTTGTAAAAACACGCTCGCGAACCGGGTTTTGATCAATGACAATTACAAGCCAGATAATAAATGCGAGAATTATTGAAAACGGTATTACAACACTTTTATTGGAAAAGAGTTTTGAGAAATTAATCTTATTTGTTTTGCTCATCAGAAGACTCACCCTCGCTTTCTTTTTCCAATTTGTTCTTATTTTTAGACCTAAAGAAATTTCTTATAGTTCCGAAAATTGATTTATCTTTTTTCTTTGTATCTTCTTCCAAAAGAATTCTTTTAAGCTCAAGAGTTGCAGATGCAACACTGTAATCGCTTGTTATTCTGCCGTTTACCGCTATGGAAATTGAACCGGTTTCTTCCGATACAACAAGAACTACCGCATCGGAATTTTCCGACATACCTATAGCGGCGCGATGCCTTGTTCCAAGCGATGAAGAAATATCATTGCTATGAGAAAGGGGCAAAATACAACCCGCGGCATACAACCGATCATCACGAACAATAACCGCGCCGTCATGAAGCGGAGATTTCGGGAAGAAAATGTTATTAACCATAGAAACGGAAGGCGCCGCATCAATTACAGTGCCGGAATTGATAATTTCACCAAGTAAAGACTTATGTTCAAAAACAATAAGCGCGCCGATTTTTGCATCCTGCATTGACCCTGCGGCCTTGCAGATAACTTCTATACATTCAGACTTAGAGTCATATTCATTATCAAAGATTTGATTGGGGCGGATACGCGAACTACCCACTTTTTCAAGCATTCTGCGAAGTTCCGGCTGAAAAACAATAATCAAAACTATAAAAATAGAATTTACAACAATTCCGAGTATCCAACGCAAAATGGGTAAACTGAACCAGTTTGATATGAGATAAGTTGCAAAAACAATGAGCAAGCCTTTAAGCAGTTGTCCTGCGCGGGTTTCCTTTGCAAAGCCTATAACCTTATAAATGATGTAGGCAAAAACAAGAATATCAATAACATCAAAAACCCTTATGCTTGAAAGGGCGTATACTATTTGATTCCACAATGTATACAATGAGTTATAAAAATTTGTCATTCTCTCACCTGATTCTTACAAATATACTTATATTTATAACTATTGTACCATAATGTATATTTTCATTCAATATATTTTTTGCGATTTTCACATATTTTTTTAATTGAGTTTTTAAGAATAGCCAGTTCATTATAGGTATTGAAATAACCCGGCGATACTCTTACTGTCCCGATGTTTTCAGTGCCTATTTTTTTATGCGCGCATGGTGCGCAGTGAAGTCCCGCTCTTACGGCTATGTTATCATTTGACAAAAGTTCTGCTACCGTTTGCGAAGGAACTTCGGCAATATTAAAAGAGATTACAGGCGCATACATCTCCTCCGATTGATTAGGGGTGTATAAAATCACATCTTCCCTGTTTTTCAAAAATGAAAAAAGATTTTGAATTATTCTTTGTTCATTTGAAACTATTGCCTTTTTATTGTTTTTTACAAATTTTATACCGGCATTTATTCCCGCAATCCCCGGTAGATTTACGGTTCCGCTTTCAAATTTTTCGGGCATATAATCCGGCTGAATTAAAGAAATTGAGTCAGTGCCCGTTCCGCCCTCGATTATGGTATTTTTTATATCATTTCTTGTAATAAGTATCCCCGTTCCCATCGGTGCATAAAGTCCTTTATGCGCGGCAACACAAAGATAATCAATATTCATCTTTTTCATATCAATATCCATTACCCCCGCGCCCTGAGCCGCATCAACACCGAAGAGCAACCCATTTTCTTTTGCGAGTTTTCCAATACCTAAAAGCGGCATTTTTTTACCCAAAACATTAGATGCCGCGGTGACAAATATCATCTTCGTATCAGGTCTTATGGCATTTTTTATATTTTCAATAGTCTCATCATCATTTGTCATTGAAACTTTAACAGCTGTATATTTAACCCCCATTTTATTAAGCGGACGCATAACTGCATTGTGTTCCATATCGCTGATTATAATATGGTCACTTGCATTTAAAACACCTTTAAAAACAGTGTTTACAGATTGCGTACAGTTTAAAGTGAATATAACTCCCTCGGGATTTTCCGAACCGAAAAACTCAGCCGCCGCTTTTCTGGTGTTGTAAACCATTTCCGATGCATTAACCGATAAAATATGTCCGCTTCTGCCCGGATTTGCCGAAAGATTTATCAAGGCATAATCAACTGCTTTAATAACACTTTCCGGCTTTTTACCTGTTGTAGCGGCATTATCAAAATATATCATAGTATCCCCCTATTGTAAAAAGACGGCTCTTATTGAGCCGCCCCGGTTTTTATATTTAAAATTTTTATCCTGTTTTGTTCGAGTATTTCCGTGGCTTTATTTATGTTTTCAAAAACAACAACAGAATAACCGCAACCATATTTACCTATGTTTGCTGATTTTCTTTCGACATACGCTTTAAATCCGTTTCTGCGGAGCAAATCTTTTGCCTTTAAAGCATAGGTTACCGTTCCTACCATAATTTCATATTTCATAAGTTTTTAAACTCCTTTTTATTAGCAAGTCTCACACTATATTATGCAATTTTGTAAGATTTGACATAATTTTCTTTAAATCAAGACAAATTTTATCAAAATAAACAGTTGATTTGTAAAAAAAAGTGTAGTATAATCACATACATAGTTTATGAATGGAGGACAGTTTTTATGGAAAAAGATAATTTTTTAATCGTAAATACCAAAATTCTGCCCGAGGTTTATCAAAAGGTTGTTTCTGCAAAACAACTGCTTGCTGAAGGTGTTGCACCGAATACATCAAAAGCCGTTAAGATGGTAGGCATTTCGAGAAGCGCTTTTTATAAATATAAGGACTATGTTTTTCGTTTTGAAAAAGAAAGCAAAAACATAATAACCTTTACCGCCCTTCTCGCTGATAAAGCCGGCGTTTTTTCAGCAATGGCTAATATGTTTTTTGAAATGGGTGCAAACATTATAACCGTTAACCAGTCAACCCCCGTTGACGGAACGGCAAAGGTTGTTTTGACCGCAAACACCGATAATGTTAAAGTTTCGGTAGAAGAACTGATAAAGAATTTAAAAACAATACAAGGCATAATCGGCATAAAAGCCGAATGAAAATAAGGGGATAAATATGATAAATGTAGCATTACTCGGACATGGTGTTGTAGGCTCCGGTGTAGCGGAGATTATGACAAAAAGCAAAGAAAGTTTAAGCCAAAAAATCAAACAGGATATAGAACTAAAATATATCCTTGATTTAAGGTCTTTTGATAATTTGCCATATAGCAATAAGTTTATAAAAGACTTTAACATTATCTTAAACGATGATTCTGTAAAGATTGTTGTTGAGGTTATCGGCGGATTGCATCCGTCTTTTGATTTTGTAAAAGCCTGCCTTGAAAAAGGAAAAAGCGTTGTAACATCTAATAAAGAGCTTGTAGCCGAAAAGGGATACGAGCTTATAAAGATTGCAAACGAAAACAATGCAAACTTTTTGTTTGAAGCATCGGTCGGCGGCGCTATTCCGATAATCAGACCACTTACTCAATGCTTACTTGCAAATGAGATTGAAGAGGTTTACGGAATATTAAACGGAACTACAAATTATATTTTAAATAAAATGATAGTAGACAAAATGGATTTCGATTCCGCTTTGAAGTTAGCACAGGAAAACGGCTATGCCGAAAGAAATCCCGCTTCGGATATAGAAGGAACCGATGCTTGCAGAAAAATCTGTATCCTCGCTTCCCTGGCTTTCGGAAAGCATGTTTATCCCGCTCAGGTTAAAACCAAGGGCATTACCGATATTACGCTTGATGATATAGCTTATGCCGATAAATTTAACAGTGTTATAAAGCTTATTGCTCGTGCAAAAAGAGAACCCGGCGGCAAAATTTCCGCTGAGGTATCCCCTGCTTTGATTGACAAAAGCGCAATAATATCAAATGTTGACGGTGTATTTAATGCCGTTGTCGTAAAAGGCGACTCTTGCGATGATATTATGTTCTATGGCAGGGGCGCAGGAAAAATGCCGACCGCAAGCGCGGTTGTGGCGGATGTTCTTGACTGTGCAAAACACCTTGATGCAAGAAAATATCTTTCCTGGGATGATGCGGAAGATAATTACATTATCGAAACAACCAAGCCTGTTCGCTTTTATGTATTGGCCAAGGCTAAAGATTATGAAGCACTAAAACAGAGTTTTGAGAGCGAATTTAAAGGCATTTCATCTTGTGTTTATAATACCGATAAAAACGAAATTGCATTTATAACCGATTTCGGCAAAGCGGATGAATTAAATTCCAAATTAAGCCGTCTTAAATGTGACTCGCTTAAAACAATTTACAAGATGATATAATTCTACCGGAGGTAATATCTAATGGCATTGATAGTTAAAAAGTTCGGCGGCTCTTCGGTTGCCGATGCACAAAGAATATTTAATGTTGCAAACCTTATAATTGAAGATTATAAAGCCGGAAACGATGTTATAACAGTTGTTTCCGCTCAAGGTGATACAACCGATGATCTAATCGCCAAAGCGCGTGAAATAAACCCCAACAGTCCTTCAAAACGCGAAATGGATATGCTGCTTACGGCGGGTGAACAGATTTCAGTTTCTTTGCTTGCCATGGCGATTGAAAAACTCGGCGCACCTGTTATTTCTTTACTTGGCTGGCAGGCGGGTTTTGAAACCGATTCAAACCACACCGTTGCAAGAATAAAAAGAATAAATACAGAGCGCTTACAAGATGAAATTTCAAAGAAAAAGATTGTAATAGTTGCCGGTTTTCAGGGTATTAACAAATATGATGATTTAACCACCCTTGGCCGCGGCGGTTCCGATACGAGCGCCGTTGCCATTGCGGCTTCCCTTAAAGCCGATAAATGCCAGATTTACACTGATGTTGACGGTGTTTATTCAGCTGACCCACGCAAGGTTAAGGGCGCTATTAAGATGGATGAAATCACCTATGATGAAATGCTTGAGCTTGCCGCCCTCGGCGCGCAGGTGCTAAACAACCGCTCGGTTGAAATGGCAAAAAAATATAATGTTGAATTAGAGGTTCTTTCGAGTCTTGAAAGAAAGCCCGGAACAATAGTAAAGGAGAAGGTTAAAATGGAAAAAACACTAATCAGAGGCGCCGCAAAGGATGAAAATGTTTCTTGCATATCGGTTGTAGGTCTTAAAGACTCCCCCGGTGTTGCATTCAAACTCTTTAATAAACTTGCTCAATACAAGGTTAATGTTGATATGATTTTACAATCTGTCGGCAGAGATTTAACAAAAGACATATCCTTTACCGTTCCGCTCGATCAGGCTGATGACGCACTAAAGGCAGTAGAATCCCTTTCTGATTTGTTTGAATATAAGGATCTTATAAGAAATGATTCCATTGCTAAGGTTTCTATTGTCGGCGCAGGAATGGAAAGCCATCCCGGTGTTGCTTCTAAAATGTTTGAAGCTCTCTATGATGCGGGAATTAACATCAGAATGATTTCAACAAGCGAAATAAAGATTTCTGTTTTAATTGATCAAAATCTTGCAGATAAAGCAGTTCAGGTCATTCACGATAAATTTATGCTGTAATTAAAAGGCGGGTCGAAACCCGCCTTTTTTATAATATTTTATTATTTGTATTTTAAACTATTGCATTTATACTTAAAGTGATGTATAACAATAATCGGTAGTAGTTATTGCATATAATTATTACTTATTTTAAAAACCAAATAAATCAAGGTGTTTATTTTGAAAGATAAAAATACAAAAATTGAAGAAAAATCAACAGTATCTTCCGGCGTAAAACTTGAAGTTTTCAACTTTATAATCATAGCAGTAGCAACGGTTGTCACCATTACCCTTTCAATTATTGTTTATATGGCGCATACAACATATAATGCGTTTTATAGTGCGACAGAAGAATATATAAACTGCCGAACATCCGCCGATCAAATTCACGAAGCATCGGAATACTTAACAAATGAGGTCAGGGCTTTTACATTTACCGGCAACACCGAGCACTTGGAAAACTATTTTACAGAAGCCAATGTTTCCAAACGCCGCGAAAGAGCGATAAATGCTATAAAACAATATGTTAACAACGAAGATAAGGATATTTATTTGGAAGATAGTGTAAAGCTTTCAAAAGACCTTATGAATATTGAGTTTTACGCTATGCGTTTAGTATTGGAAGCAAATAAAACAAACTATTCGTATTACCCGGAAGAGATTAAAGCGGTTAATTTAAAAGAAGAAGATAAAGCACTTTCAGTTGAAGAAAAAACTTTACTTGCGCAGAAACTTGTTCAAGATGAAATTTATAATGATTATAAGGACAAGATATATAAAAACGTATCACTTTATACGAAAGATTTATTAGACGATACACGTAATCGCGAAATTAAAAACTCAAATCTTTTTTCTTGTTATCAGTTAATTCAGATGATACTTATTGTAGTGCTTATTGCAACCCTTATATTGAATGTATCATTCACATCTATCTTACTTATAAAACCATTAAGAAAAAGTTCTAAACTAATTGTAAGGCAAAATTCAATGCCGATTAAAGGTTCCCAGGAAATAAGAACCTTTGCAAGGCTTTACAACAAGGTTCTTGAAAAAACAAAAACTCAACAAGAAAAACTTTCTTATGATGCATCTCATGACTCTCTCACCGGCATTCAAAACAGAGCTGTTTTTGATGAAATGTATAAAACAATTAACAACACCGAGGATATTGCTCTTATCCTTGCGGATATTGATAATTTTAAAACAATAAATGATACTTATGGTCATGAAATCGGTGATAAGGTTCTTCAAAAAATCGCTTCTAATTTACATAATTCGTTCAGAACTGATGACATTATCTGCCGAATAGGCGGCGATGAATTCACTATTATTATGAACGGTGTTTCTAATGATTATAAAGACCAACTTCAAGGTAAAATGGAATTCCTTTTAAATCACTTAAACACAGGTAATGATAATCTACCAAATATGACAATGAGTATCGGAATTGCTTTCGGAAGCAAAAATCTGAATTTTAATGAACTTTATAAAAATGCCGATAAAGCGCTTTATAAGGTTAAAACCACAACAAAGAACAATGTGGCATTTTTCGACTGATTATAGCAATTAAAGCAAAAGGACAAACCGATAATAGGTTTGTCCTTTTTTATATGTATTATTGAATTTTTTTGCCGAAATTGTATGCTTTTTCAAGCGTATCAGGGTGTGCATTCGCTTCACCCATATCATTTATTCCGCCGCAAAAAAGCGTACCTTTAAGTGTTGCTTTTTCAAAGCAATCAACCCATCCCTCAAGTCCGCTTTCCGCCTTTTGTGGGACAAAGCTTTCATCTTCCGCCGCGGTAGTCAGCATATAAACATTTCTGAACTTATAATCGGCAGGATACAGCGGGTTCAGCCTATCAAGCATTGTTTTCATCTGGCCGGACATTTCGTAATAATATATCGGTGTTACAAATACTATTGCTTCAGCGTTTTTAACCTTTTCTGCAATTTCTATCATATCATCATTCAAAACGCATTTTTGTGTTTTTTGACAGGCTAAACAACCTATGCAAAAACTAATAGATTTACCCTTTAAACTAACCAGCTCCACATCGTTGCCGCAATCTATTGCACCCTGCATAACCTTTTTCGCCAAAATATCAGAATTGCTTTTGTTTCTGAGACTTGTCGTAATAATAAGTACTTTGCTCATAATTTATTCCCCCTGTCTAATTGTGATTATCAGATTATCGGAATTTATAAGTTCTATAATCTCCTGCTCGGTTTTATCTTTAATTCTGCCAAGCCTTGTGTAATCCCAGGAATTACTGCCGTAAAACACCACAAGATTGCTGTCGTTATAAAGCATAATATCTCCGATTTCGGTTGTTATTTGCTTATCATTTGAAGGCAGTTTAAAGGGAAACGACCCAACCTGCTCGAATCCGCCGTATTTGCTCATTTCGATGGTTAAAGGGTTATCAGCCACCTTTTGCTTCAAAGCGGATACTGACTCATTTTCTTCCCAGGATACGGGTATTTCCTTTTCGTTAAAATAGATTTTAAGTTCTGTTTCATTATTGACTTCTGATGGTCTTTTCACCATAATTTCAGAACTGTTTTGAACATCTGATTTGTTTTCTTGCTTTGGTGTGCAAGAGCAGGATAAAGTTATAAACATAAGCGAAAGAATAATTGTAAATAGTCTTTTTTTGTTCATAGATTTATTTCAAATACTCTTTGAAGAAAGAGTTTAATTTTTCAAACGGAATTGCATCATTTTTGCCGCCATCATATAAGTCGGTATGGGAAACGCCCGGAAGCAATAAAAGCTCTTTATTCTCGGTATATTTGCTATCTTTAATCATATTGGCATAAGCATCTTTTCCGAAATAGCAGGAATGAGCCGCCTCGCCGTGAACGATTAGCACCGCAGAGCGAATTTCGTTTGAATATTTTAGTATAGGCTGGTTCATAAAACTTTCACAACCTATAACATTCCAACCGTTATTTGAGTTTAAAGATCTTTTATGATAACCGCGTTTTGTTTTATAATAATCATAGTAATCTTTTACAAAATAAGGCGCATCATCAGGCAGTGGATCTACTACCCCGCCGCCCGGCTTATATTCACCGTTTTTAAGGTCTTCAAGCCTTTGCTTGCACATAGCTTTTTTCTTTTCATAGCGGGCTTCTTCACTGTCTTCCGAGTCAAAATAGCCATTGGCATTAACCCTTGTCATATCATACATAGTCATAGCCGCAGTGGCTTTAATTCTTGTATCGAGCGCGGCGGTGTTTATCGCCATTCCGCCCCATCCGCAAATGCCTATTATACCTATTCTATCGCTATCTACCATATCATTTAAAGACAAAAAATCAACCGCAGCCATAAAATCCTCGGTATTTATATCGGGAGATGCCATATATCGTACATTTCCCCCGCTTTCCCCGGTAAAAGAAGGGTCAAAAGCAATGGTCAAAAAGCCGAACTCTGCCATTTTTTGAGCATAAAGCCCCGAGCATTGCTCTTTTACTGCGCCAAAAGGTCCGCAAACGGCTATCGCAGGTAATTTTCCCTCTGCATTTTTAGGGATATACATATCTGCCGCAAGGGTTATACCATATCGATTTGGGAATGTAACCTTTTTGTGGTCTACCTTTTCACTTTTTTCAAAGGTCTTATCCCATTCAGTTGTTAAAGCCAGGTTTTCCATAAACATAATTTTACCTCCACATTTACTTGATTTTTAAATATTAGTGTGTTATACTATGTATTATAATACCTAAACCTGACTTTATGTCAAGCTTTTTATTAAAAATCGAGGTGAATATAATTGTTAACTATAGGACAAGTATCAGAGATGTTTGATATTCCTATTTCAACACTGCGCTATTATGATAAAGAGGGTCTGTTCCCTACTATCAAAAGGCAATCAGGCATCAGAAAATTCAGCGAAACCGAAATAGAAGCCATCCGTGTTATAGAATGTTTAAAACAATCAGGGCTTGAAATTAAAGATATAAAACAATTTATGGCATGGTGTGAAGAGGGTCCCTCTACCTATAAAAGCAGAAAAGAACTATTTGAAAAACGAAGAGAAAAGGTTAAAGAGGAAATTAAAAACCTTCAAAAAACTCTTGATATGTTGAGATTTAAGTGTTGGTATTATGAAGTCGCTTTAGAAGACGGAAACGAAGAAAACCTTAACAAGATGATACCAAACAACCTTCCGCCTGAAATAAAAAAGATTTATGATAATGCGCATAAAGATGAATGAATAATCAAAGAAATAAAACATCTCGTTATGCCAGATATAATAGAGTTGAAAAAAGCACGCTTTCGCGTGCTTTTTTCTATGATTAACAAACAAAATAGCCCAAAGCAGTGCATCATAAAACCTTTACCTCTACAAACCGGAATTTATCGGGCAACCAGTTTCAAGAACTTTGTATCGTTCATCTGTT
>CAMPCO010000012.1 GCA_946646305.1 uncultured Clostridia bacterium
CTATATAATCTTGACATAACTATTATAATTTGATAAAATATATTGAATAATTATATATAATATAAGGGGTTGATTTTACGGTTTGCAGTATGACCGGTTTCGGCAAAGGCAAGGCAAGCGAAAACGGAATAGATATAACGGTTGAGATTAAAACCGTTAACCACAAGTTTTTTGAATACCAAAGCAGAATGCCGAGAGCATATCAATTTTTGGATGAGAAATTAAAATCTGTTTGTATGGAAAAGCTTTCCCGCGGTAAAACAGAGCTTGGCGTAATAATTGATGATACTTCCGAGGATGCTTTGTCTCTTACCGTAAACGAAGCCTACACAAAGGCTTATATCGATGGGCTTCATAAGCTTGCGAAAGAGTACAAACTAAAGGATGATATAAAGGCTTCATCCCTTGTGGGGAATAACGATATATTCATCACAAAAAGGCGCGATATTCCCGAAGATGTGATAGAACGGCTGGCGCTTTCCGCCGCGAACGAGGCGCTTCAAAATCTTTACGATATGCGCGCTCGCGAGGGCGAGAGATTAAAGGCGGATGTTCTTTCCCGCGCCGAATACATTTTATCTCTTGTAGAAAAGATAGAAGCGCGTTCCCCCGAAACGGTTAAGGAATATGAGCAAAAGCTTAAAGAAAAGATACAAGAGCTTTTGGGCGATAACACTGTTGATGAACAGCGCCTGCTTACCGAAACGGCTATATTTGCGGATAAGGTTGCCGTGGCGGAGGAAACGGTAAGGCTTCGCAGTCATATAAAAGCCATGCACGAGCTTTTTGAAACCGGCGGCCCCGTAGGCAGAAAACTTGATTTCCTTATTCAGGAAATGAACCGCGAAACCAACACAATCGGTTCCAAAGCGCAGGATATAACCATTGCGCACACAGTTGTGGATATCAAATCCGAGATTGAAAAAATAAGGGAACAAATTCAAAACATAGAATAGTTTAAGGAGATAATTATGCAGCTTGTAAATATCGGCTTTGGCAATCTTGTATCGGCAAACAGAATGATTGCAATAGTAAGTCCCGATTCAGCGCCGATAAAAAGAATTATTCAGGATGCCAAGGATAAGGGCACACTGATTGACGCAACCCACGGCAGAAGAACACGCGCCGTGATCATTACCGACAGCGACCACGTAATACTGACCTACCTCCAATCCGAAACCGTGGCAAACCGAATTGATAATGAAACCGTTTTGGATGATGAGGAGGAGACCTATGAGTAATCTTTATATTATTTCGGGCCCGTCGGGCGCCGGCAAAGATACGGTTATGGCAAAGGTCTTTGAAAAACTGCCCGAGCTCCGCTTTTCCATTTCAAGCATAACAAGACCTATGCGCAAGGGTGAAAAGCCGGGCGGAAAATATAACTTTATCTCTCGCGAAGAGTTTGAGCGGATGATAAAAGAAGACCTTCTTCTTGAATACAATGTTTTCGGCGGCAATTATTACGGCACCCCGATAACCCCTGTTAAAGAATGTATAGACAGTGGTTTTGATATGATGATAGAGGTTGATGTAAACGGCGCTTTTAATATAAGAAAAAAACTGCCGCAAGCGGTGAGCATTTTTATAATGCCCCCATCAATAGAAGAACTTGAAAAAAGGCTTCGCTCCCGCGCCACCGACTCTGAAGAGGCGATAAGATTAAGGCTTAAAATCGCAACAGATGAAATCGGCAGGGCAAACGAGTTTGATTATGTAATCACAAACGATGATGTCGACAAAGCGGCTGAAAAAATCGTTGAAATAATAAAAAACAATAAATAAACCAAATTAGGTTAACGAAAGGAAATAATACTATGTTAAATCCCGCAATTGGAAAACTTATCGAAAAATACGACGACAGATATGAGCTTGTTTTAAAGGTTGCCGAATGTGCAAGAAAGATTGCAGAAGAGGCGCAGGAAAGGGAAGAGATTTTAATCGAAAAACCTGTAAGCATTGCAATCAATAAAATTGCAAATGAAGATGAAGAAAAGGCAGAAACCGAAGAATAATTCTTAAAAAAAGAATATAAGAAAAGGTGGTGTTTTTGTGGGCTATACCGTTTTGGTTGCGATAGATGGCGCGGTTGATAGCTTTGATAAGCTTTATTCCTATGCCGTGCCGCAAAATCTTGAAACCGAAGTTTTACCCGGCAAGCGCGTTACCGTGCCTTTCGGCAGGGGAAACAAAACCCGCCAGGGTATGATTTTCAAAACGGAAATCGCCGACAAGGACAAGCCTTTAAAGGAAATAATCGCGGTAAATGATACCGACCCCGTAATCGGGGAAGAGATGCTCTCTTTATGTGAATACTTTAAATCGCATATTTTCTGCACCTATTATGATGCCGTTAATGCCATGCTGCCGCTCGGTCTTAAATATAAGCTAAAAGATTTTTATTCTGAAAGCGAGGATTTCAGCGGCGAATTAGAGGGCGAGGAAGAAAGCATTTTCTCTTACCTTAAAGAAAACGGAGAAACCGGCGGCGAAAAACTAAAAAAAATATTCGAAAATTTTGAAACCACCGTTTTAAAACTTATCGAAAAAAACGCCGTAGTTCATACAAGTGTTCCGGTAAGGAATATGCGCGATAAAACCAATAAGTGTGTCAGAGCGCTGCTTGAAGAACTGCCCGAAAACGAAAAGTTTACAAAGCGGCAGGCGGAAGTTTTTTCATCCCTTGTTGCCATCGGCGAATGCAGTGTTAAAGAACTTGAATATTTTACGGGCGCGGGCATTTCGGTTATAAATGCCCTTTGCGATAAAGGTGCGGCAGAGTATTTCTATAAACGCGAATTCAGATTACCTACCGGCATAAGACACACTTCAAAAAGAGAAGAAATCATCCTCACCGATGAACAATCGGCGGCTTATGAGGGGCTTAAAGCCGATATGCAAAGCGGAAATGCTGCCACCTCGCTATTGTACGGCGTTACAGGTTCCGGAAAAACTCAGGTTTTTTTAAAACTTGTGGATGTTGCGCTTAAAGAGAATAAGGGCGTTATAATCACCGTTCCCGAAATCGCTTTAACCCCGCAGATGATAAAAATCTTTTCCGATAGATACGGCAGTCTTATCGCCGTTTTCCATAGCGGACTGTCCTTCGGGCAGAGAATGGATGAATACAACCGTATCAAATGCGGAATGGCTAAAATCGCAATAGGAACCAGAAGCGCCATTTTCGCGCCTTTTGATAATTTAGGTCTTATAATTATCGATGAAGAGCAGGAGCACACCTATAAATCGGAAAAAACTCCTCGTTTTCATACCCGCGATGCGGCGCGTTTTCGTGCGGCTTATCATAAAGCTTTGCTTTGCCTTTCAAGCGCAACCCCTTCTATGGAGTCTTTCAGCAAAGCGAAACAAGGCAAGTATAAGCTATACACCTTGAAAAAAAGATACGGCAACGCCGTTTTGCCCGAGGTTCGGGTTGTTGATATGAAGCAAGAACTGCTTGACGGCAATACGGGCGAAATAAGCAGAATGCTCGCAAACGAAATCGATAAAAGGCTTAAAGAGCATAAGCAGTCGATAATACTGCTCAATCGCCGCGGACATAATACCTATGTTTCGTGCCGAGATTGCGGTTATGTTTTTGAATGTGATGAATGCAGTATAAGTCTGACCTACCATAAAGCAAACGGAAGGCTTATGTGCCATTACTGCGGAAAATCTATTCCTGTGCCTAAAAGGTGTCCCGAGTGCGGGGGAGAGAATATAAGATTTTCAGGGGTCGGAACGCAGCATCTTGAAGAGCAGCTGCATCTTCTGTTTCCAAATGCTCGTGTACTTAGAATGGATGCAGACAGCACCATGACAAGGGATGCATACTCTGTAAAGCTCGAAGCCTTTTCCCGCGGGGAATATGATATTATGCTCGGCACCCAAATGGTGGCAAAGGGGCTTGATTTCCCCGATGTAACTCTTGTCGGGGTTATAGGCGCCGACAAAGCGCAGAATAGTGACGATTACAGAGCCTTTGAGAGAACCTTTTCCTTGCTCACCCAGGTTATAGGCAGGGCGGGCAGGTCGGATGATAAAGGTATGGCGGTAATTCAAACCGCCGACCCCGATGGTCATATAATTGAGCTTGCAAAAACTCAAAACTATGATGATTTTTACAAAGAGGAAATCGAAAATCGCAAAATAATGATATATCCGCCGTTTTGCGATATAGCGCAAATCTCCTGCCAATCGGCTGATAATGCTCTTGCAAGGCAATATATAAAAGAGATTGCCGATAATATAAAAAGGCTTACAAGCGGCGAATATAACGATGTTAAGATAATCGTGCTCGGCCCTTGCGCGGCGGCAGTGCCGAAGGTGGGCGGAAAGTACAGATACAGAATAGTAATAAAATGCAAAAACAATAATCGGTTCAGAGAAATGATTACTAAAGCAACCGATACAAAAAAGATAAAAGATGTAAGTTTCGGAATAGATATAAACCCCGAAACAATAATTTAGGTGATAATATGGCTAAAAGAAATATTGTAAAACTCGGCGATGATGTGCTGAGAAAGGTATGCCGCACCCAGCTGACATTTGATGAAAGACTTCACCAAACTTTGGATGATATGGCGGAAACCATGTATGAAGCCGAGGGTGTCGGTCTTGCCGCACCTCAGGTCGGTATTCTTCGCAGATATTGTGTAATTGATGTAGGGGACGGACTGATAGAGCTTGTAAACCCCGTTATCGATGAAACCAAGGGCGAGCAGGAAGGCGATGAGGGTTGCCTGTCCCTGCCCGGCAGATATGAATGCGTTAAAAGACCTATGTATGTAAAGGTTCACGCGCAGGATAGAAACGGAAATAATATTATTGTTGAGGGCGAAGGGCTTAAAGCCAGGGCGCTCTGCCACGAAATCGACCATTTAGACGGTGTTTTGTTTATAGATAAATCAGAAAAGATTTAAGGAGGGGTACTGTGCGAATAGTTTTCATGGGAACACCCGATTATGCGCTTAAAACATTAAAAGCTTTACACAGCGCGGGTCATGAAATAGCGGCGGTTTTCTGCCAGCCTGATAAACCTGTCGGCAGAAAGCAGATTTTAACTCCGCCGCCCGTAAAGGTATACGCCAATGAAAAAGACATACCTGTTTTTCAACCTACAACCCTTAAATCGGAAGAAATACAAAATACCATAAAAGAAATAAACCCCGATGTTATAGCCGTTGTGGCTTACGGTAAAATATTGCCGCAGGAAATACTCGATATCCCAAGGCTTGGTTGCGTAAACGGTCACGGTTCTCTGCTTCCGAAACTTCGCGGCGCTTCGCCGATACAGTGGGCAATAGTTACCGGCGAAAAGGTAACGGGTGTTACCACCATGTTTATGGATAAAGGTATGGATACCGGCGATATTCTTGAAACTATGGAAACCGAAATAGCCGAAAACGAAACGGCAGAAGAACTTTTTGAAAGAATGGGCGATATTACGGCAAGCCTTATGGTATCCACCCTTCAAAAACTCGAAGCGGGGGAAATCACCCCTAAAAAGCAGGATGAAAGCAAAGCTACCTATGCGCCCATAATCAAAAAGGAAATGGCGCTTATAAACTTTAACGAAACCGCTAAACAAATTTGCGATAAAATAAGAGGCTTCTACTCCTGGCCCTGCGCTTATTTTACGATTGATAATAAGCGGGTAAAGGTTTTATCTGCAAAGCTTTCCGGAAAAACGGATAAAGCGCCCGGTATTGTAATAGAAAACGATAAAAAGCTGATAATTTCCGCAGGTGACGGACTTTCGGTTGAAATGCTCACCGTTCAAATGGAGGGCAAAAAAGCTATGAGCGCCGAAATGATGTTAAACGGAAACAGTATAGCCTTAGGCACCGTGGTGAACTGCAATGCCTAACGCGAGAAAAGTTACCCTTCTGGCTCTTGACCTTATGGAAAAAGAGGGCGCCTATTCAAATATAGCCCTTGACAGTGTTTTGGCGGATAGTAATTTAAGCGAAACCGACCGCAGATTTGTATCGGCTCTGTTTTTCGGTGTTTTAGACAGAAAAATTACGCTCGACTATATAATCTCAAAATACTTGAAGTCAGGCGGCAAAACGCCCGTAACCGTTCAAAATGCCATAAGAATGGCGGTTTATCAAATAATGTATATGGATAAAGTTCCGCCCTTTGCCGCGGTTAATGAAACGGTTAAACTAATTAAGAATTCAAAGTATTCAAAGCTTTCGGGCTTTGCAAATGCCGTTTTGAGAAATATTCTGCGCGGGGAAAACAGCCTGCCGCAGGATGATGACAGCCGCTCTTTATCGGTCAGGTATTCTTGTAACGAAGAGATTATTAAATGCCTTGTTAAAGACTACGGTATCGATACCGCAAAGAGCTTTTTGGAGGATGCGCTGAAACCCGCACCTGTTTTTATAAAAGCAAACCCGCTTAAAACGGATGAAGAAAACCTCATAACAGAACTGCAAAAAGAGAATATTATTTGCGAAAAGACCGATTTTAAAAATGCCATCCTTGTAAAATCGGGCGCAAATCTTATAAATACAAAAGCATATAAAAAAGGACTTTTTCATATTGAAGACCTTGCCTGCCAGATGGCGGTGGAAAATCTCTCTGTTAAAAAGGGTGAGAGGGTTCTTGATTGTTGCGCGGCGCCCGGCGGCAAAACCTTTGCCATGGCTGAGAGAATGGAAAACGCGGGCGAGATTATTGCTTGCGATATTTACCCCGCAAGGCTTTCTCTTGTGGAAGAAGGCGCAGTAAGACTTGGCATAGATATAATAAAAACCGCCGCGGTCAATTCCGGTGTTTACAGAAATATGGGGCAGTTCGATGCGGTGCTTTGCGATGTTCCGTGCTCAGGGCTTGGTGTTATTCGCCGCAAACCCGAAATAAAATATAAAGCCGATATTTTTGATAAATCTCTGCTTTACACCCAGGAAAAAATACTCGATACCGCCGATAAGCACTTAAAACCCGGCGGCAGATTGCTTTATTCAACCTGCACATTAAGGTATGAAGAAAACAAAGGTCAGGTTGAAAAATTCCTCTGTAATCATAAATGTTATAAACTTGAAACCGAGCGCACCTTTTTGCCGCATATAGACGGCACAGATGGTTTCTACTGCGCTTTACTTATAAAAAGCAGGTGAGTTATATTCAAAATAAACTCGATTTAAAATCGATGTATCTTGCGGAAATCGAAGAGCTTCTCGCAAAATGCAACGAGCCCCGTTTCAGAGCAGGTCAGGTTTTCTCCTGGCTTCAAAAGGGGATTACCTCTTTTGATGAAATGACCAACATCCCGCAAAACACCAGAAATTATTTGCAAGAGATAGGTTATCTTACAAGAACGGATATAGAAAAAAGACTTGTTTCAAAGATAGACGGAACGGTTAAATATCTCTACAAACTATATGATGGCGAGTATATCGAATCGGTGCTTATGAAATATGAACACGGCTATACCGTTTGTGTTTCAACGCAGGTCGGCTGCCGAATGGGTTGCCGTTTTTGTGCATCGGGAATAAACGGACTTATAAGAAGCCTTACCGCTTCGGAAATTCTATCCCAGATAACAACTGCCGAAAAGGACAATAATATTCGGGTATCGAATGTTGTTTTGATGGGGATGGGCGAGCCGCTCGATAATTTTGATAACACCGAAAGATTTTTAAACCTTGTATCTTCAAAAGAAGGATTAAATATAGGACTAAGGCATATATCTCTTTCAACCTGCGGTGTTGTAAGCGGCATTGAAAGGCTGGAAAAACTAAATTTGCCGATAACCCTTTCTGTTTCGCTTCACGCCCCTTTTGATGATATAAGAAACAGTATGATGCCCATAAATAAAAAATGGAATATAAAGGCACTTATGAATGCCTGCCGCAAGTATCAAAGTGTTACCACAAGAAGAATATCCTTTGAATATGCGCTTATAAGCGGTGTAAATGATACACCCGAATGTGCGGCAAGACTATATGAAATAACAAAGGGCATTATGTGTCATATAAATTTGATACCGGTTAACCCCGTTAAAGAGAATACTTATCAAAAACCGGATAAAAATAAAATATTCAAGTTTCAAAAAATGCTTGAAAGCAAAGGTCTAAATGCTACCATTCGCAGAACTCTCGGTGCTGATATAAACGCATCCTGCGGGCAACTGCGAAAAACCGTAAAGGAGGGAAATGATGATAAGGATATACAGTAAAACGGATATAGGCAGAGTAAGGCAAGATAATCAAGATGCCTATTTTGCCGAAACTATGTCGGATAATACCGCGTTTGCCGTTGTTTGTGATGGTATGGGCGGTGCCGCCGCGGGTGGATATGCCAGCAAAAAGGCGGTTGAACTTATAAAAAAGTACATCCAAAAGTCATTCAGAAACGATTATGGTGAAAAGGAGATAACCCGCCTTTTACAAAATGCCGTTCTTTCTGCCAATATAGAACTATACAGAATGTCTGTGAACGAAGAAGAACTGCATGGAATGGGAACAACGGTTGTTGCCTGTGTTTTAAAAGATGACCGTGCGGTGATTTGCCATGTGGGTGATAGCCGCGCTTATGTAATAGGGCAGGATGTAAATCTTATAACAAGAGATCATTCGGTTGTGCAGTCGCTTGTTGAAAGCGGCAAAATAACCGAAGAAGAAGCCAGAAAGCACCCAAAGAAGAATATCATTACCCGCGCGCTCGGCGTTGAAGAAAATGTGCTTTCCGATATAGATTGTGTTGATATAAATAAAGGCGATTTCATATTGCTTTGTTCCGATGGGCTTACAAACTATCTCGGAAAAGAAACAATAAAAGATATCTTTAATAAATCCGATAACGATACCGATTATGCGGAAACTTTGGTTGAAGAAGCCAATAAAAAGGGCGGCGGCGATAATATAACGACCGTTGTTATAAAAAATGGCTCGAAGGGAGAATAAGGAATGGATAAATATGTTGGTAAACGCCTTGACGGCAGATACGAAATAGAAGAAATAATCGGCGTAGGCGGTATGGCGGTTGTTTATAAAGCCTATGATAATGTTCAGGATAGAACGGTGGCAATAAAAATACTCAAGGATGAGTATGTTTCCAATGAAGAATTTATTCGCCGTTTTAAGAACGAATCAAAAGCCATCGCCATTCTCTCTCATCCGAATATCGTAAAGGTTTATGATGTAAGCTTCGGTGACCTTATTCAGTATATTGTTATGGAGTATATTGACGGTATAACCCTTAAAGAGCATATCGAAAGGCAAGGCAGTTTGCTTTGGAAAGATGCCGTTTATTACACCATTCAAATATTAAAGGCTTTGGGTCACGCCCATGATAAAGGCATTGTTCATAGAGATGTTAAGCCGCAGAATATTATGGTGCTCAGCGACGGTACTATAAAGGTTACCGATTTCGGTATTGCCCGCTTTGCAAGAAATGAACAGAGAACCATGACCGATAAGGCAATCGGCTCTGTTCACTATATAAGCCCCGAGCAGGCAAGAGGGGAAAAGACCGATGAAAAAGCGGATATTTATTCTGTGGGCGTTATGCTTTATGAGATGCTTACAGGTCAACTGCCCTTTGATGCCGATAGCGCCGTTTCGGTTGCCATTATGCAGCTTCAAAAGGACCCGAAACTCCCGACCCAAATCAATAGCTCCATTCCGCTCGGTCTTGAACAGATAACAATGAAAGCAATGCAGAAAAACCCCGACCGCAGATACCAGGCGGCATCGGAAATGCTTTGCGACCTTGAAGCTTTCAAAAAAGACCCGGCAATTACCTTTGACCATTATTATTTTGTTGATACCGAACCCACCAAGAGCATAACCATTGCTGATGACGAATTGCCGAAGCAGGAAAAGCCTGTACCGCAGGAAAAGAAAAGCAATATGATCCCCATTCTTTCGGGTGTTGCCTCCGCGCTTGTTGTAGCGCTGATTATTCTGGCGGTAATTTTCGTGCCGAAACTGTTTAAGGGAACGGGTGCGGAAATTGAGTGTCCCAACTTTGTGGGCAAAACAAAAGAAGAAATAGTATCGAGTAAAGATGCTGAAACATTTTCTATAAACTGGGACTATGTTTCCAGTGATAAATACGAAATGGGTGTTGTTTGCGAACAATCTCAACCCAAGGGCAAAAAGGTGAAAACCGGCGCCAAAATAACCCTTTATGTAAGCATGGGTCAGGCAACGGTTACCGTTCCCGATGTTTACAATAAGAGCGAGTCTTATGCCGTTTCCGAGCTGAAAGCCAAGGGACTCACCGCCGTTATTAAGGAAACCCCGAGCGATACGGTTGATAAAGGTCTTGTTATAAAAACCGACCCCGAACGCACAACCGTTGTTGCCGAAAAGGCGGAAGTAACGGTATATGTAAGCAGCGGTAAAGAAACCAAGATGACAAAGGTGCCCGATGTTGTAGGCAGTACAAAGGAACAGGCCGAAAGCGACCTTAAAAAGGCGGGCTTTATCCCTGTTTCACAAACAAGAGATCTTACAAGTGATGATAAATACTACAAGGCGGGATATGTAATATCCCAGTCTCCTGCGCCTTCGGGTGAAAAGCTTGCAGAGGGTACAACCGTAAATCTTTATATCAGCAGCGGTGTTTATCAGTACAATGTTACAGTCCGTGGACTTAAAACCTCTTACGAGAATGTTTCCTATGGCGAATTGATGATTTATGCAGATGGTGTTGAAATAGCTCATAAGAGTGTTAACCTTGAAGAACTTTCGGGGAATAAATACAGTTTTACAACCAGTTCTGAATCAAAATCACTTGATGTAAGTGTTAAATTCAGCTTTGAAAACCCCGAAACCGGTAAAAAAGCGACCTATGAGATAACATCCTCCCGCATAACCCCGTCAACCACCACTATTAACTGCCCCTGATGGAAGGTTTACTTGTTAGAGCGGTATCATCATTTTATTATGTTTCTTGCGGTGATACCGTTTATGAATGTAAAGCGCGCGGCGCATTCCGAAAGGAAAATATTTCACCCGTTGTAGGCGATAGGGTGGAGTTTAGCATTCTTAATGATGATAAAGGGGTTTTAAATGCCGTTCTTCCGCGAAAGAATATGCTTCAAAGACCGCTAGTTGCTAATATAGATAAATTATTTATAGTTTCATCCTTTAAAACGCCCGCGCCCGATCTTTTGATGATTGACAGGCTTACCGCTATGGCGGTGGCAAACAATATAAGACCGGTGATTGTTTTTAATAAGTCCGATCTTGGCGATATGTCAGGCTATGCAAAAATATATTTAAGCGCAGGCTTTTCGGCATATATAGTATCGGTCAAGGATGGTATAGGTTTAGAGCCGTTAAAAGCGGAAACCGAAAACTGTATCTGCGCTTTTGCGGGCAACTCGGGCGTCGGAAAATCAAGCCTTTTAAATGCGCTTTTTAAAAACGCGGACGCCAAAACAGGCGATGTGAGCCTTAAACTCGGCAGAGGAAAGCATACCACCCGCCATACCGAGATATATAAGTTCGGCAACACCTTTATGGTTGATACCCCGGGCTTTGCCGCTATATCGTTTGACAATATTGAAAATATAGATAAAGAAAATCTTGCCGAATGTTTTCCCGATTTTAGTAATTATCTGGGGACTTGCCGTTATTCCACCTGCTCGCATACCTGCGAACCCGGTTGCGGTATTTTAGATGCGGTAAGCCGCGGCGAAATACAAAAAACAAGACACGAAAGCTATGTTTCGTTTTATAACGAATTAAAGCAAAGAAAAAAATGGTGAAAACTATAAGAAAAGATTTCTTTATAAAACGGCCTGCGGTGCCGGTTGCGCTTGTTACAGTAGCGGTGACCTATATTTCGACCTATATCGGAAGACTAACCGTTATCTTTGCCGCGTTGTTTTTAAGCGCTATGATAATATCTTTGGTGTTTAAAGATTTAAAGGCATTTGCGGCGGCTTTGATTATTCTTGTGATCTCCGTTAATCTTTGTTTAACCTATAATAAACTCAATACCGTAAGGGCTTTTGCCGGTAAAGAGGTAAGCGGAACTTTTGTTGTCACTGCCGATAGTGTTTCAAGCGGCGGCGATACAGAATTTCAAATGAAAAGCATATCGGGCGATTTGCCGAAAGGGTGTTTGTTAGAGCCGAAATACAGCGGCGAGGAAACATTTACTGCCGGCGAAATAATAAATGCCGATGTTGCGCTTTATGATGTTGATAAGTCATACAGAAAATCTCATTACAGCGAGGGCATATATGCCATAAGCCGCATTGAGTCTTTTGAGTTTAAAGATGATACAAATATCTTTTATAAAACGCTCGGTTCTATCCGCAGATACATAAAAGAATGCTATTTAAAGTATGCACCGGGCGATGCGGGCGCTTTGCTTATAGCGATAACCATAGGTGATAAGTCTTATCTTTCGGATGGTCTTGCATATTCCATAAGGCAAATAGGTGTCAGCCATATGGTTGCCGTTTCGGGCTTTCATCTGGCGGTCATTATGGGCAATTTGTTCAGTCTTTTCAATAGATTTGTTAAAAACAGATATTTAAGATTTTTAATGTCTTTGCTGGCAGTTGTATTTATCACGGGTGTTTGCGGTTTTACAAAATCGATTTTAAGGGCGGGCAGTATGTTTATCATATCTGCCGCGGCAGTACTTTTTGATAGGGAAAGCGACTCGCTTTCATCTCTGCTTTTATCAATTCCCGCGGTGTTTATGATATCGCCCTTTGCCATATTCAGTGTCGGTTTTAATTTATCTGTTATCGCAACATTTGCCCTTGTTTATATTTCACCTTTGTTTTGTGATACTCTTTACAAAATACTCGCAGTTAGAAGCGAAGCGGTTAAATCTTTGATAAATATTGTGTTTAACAGCTTCTTCGCCGCTCTTTATACAATGCCTGCAATAATAAAGGTTTTCGGCACTGTTTCAATAGTCAGCATTTTTGCCAATCTGTTTTTGAATTATCTTGTAACCCTGGCGCTTGTATTCGGCGCATTTGCGCTTGTTTTATCGCCGGTGGGTTTTATATCAAAAATATTATTTTCCGCGGCGGCGCTTTTTTCAAAAGCAATGATTTTTATAATAAGCGGCTTTTACGAACTGCCCGTTGTATCGGTTAATCTCGGGCAAACATCTTATATAATATCGCTTGTTGTAATACTCGTTTTGACCGCGCTTGTTTACTACTATAATAATCTGATAATAAGGGGGAGTAAGGCATGAAAATCGATTTTGAAAACACATTAAAGCATGATATTAAAACCGGTGCGCTTGCTCCCGTTTATATCCTTTTCGGTGAAGACTCATATCTTAAAAAGCATTATAGCGATATGATAGTAAAAACCGTTTGCGGAACCGATACCGATTTTAATCTTCAAGTTTTTGAGCAATCGGCAGATATGCAAAATGTTTATGAAGCGGTAAATCAGTTTCCTATGATGGCGGAGAAGCGGTGCGTTGTTTTAAATGATTATGATATAGAACACGCCGACAAAACGGAATTTGACCGCCTTTGCGAAATACTTGCCGATGTTCCCGATACAACTGTTTTTGTCCTTCGGTTTGACTCGGTTCCCTTTGACTCAAAAAAAGGCAGTAAGCCAAAAAAAATAATGGCTTCCGCGGAAAAGAGCGGGGGAAAAGCGATAACCTTGGGGCATAGGGACGAAAGCGACCTTGTTTCCATGCTTTGCCGCGGCGCAAAGTCACGCGGGTGCCTTTTATCTAACGATAATGCGCGCTATATGATTGTATCATCAGGCGGAGATATAAATACATTAAGAAACGAGCTCGATAAACTTTGCCTTTATGTCAAAGAGGGAGAAATAACAAAAGAAAATATCGATTTTGTCTGCTCTAAAACTGTTGATGCTTCGGTTTATGACTATGTAAGGGCGATTATTTCATTAAATATCACAAAGGCGCTCTCTATTCTTGATGATATGTTTTATATGCATATAGAGCCTATCGTTATTCTTTTCAGCATATCTGCTTGTTATATTGATATGTACAGGCTTTATTCCGCCAAGCGCGGCAACATCCAAAAAGCCGCCGTTATAGAAGATTTCGGTTATAAAAACAGAAGCTTTGTTGTGGATAATGCCGAAAGAAATCTTAGAAAATTTGATGTAAATAAACTTTCAAAAAGCCTTGATTTACTGCTTAATACCGATAAAGAAATAAAAAGCTTTTCGGGAAATGAAAGATTATTGCTTGAAGAACTGACCGTTAAGCTCGGCCGTATTATTGCCGCGGAGGATAAATCTTGATAAAAACAGACCGTGTAGTAATAGTAGAAGGCAAATATGATAAGATAAAACTTGAAAACATAATAGACGCCGCAATTATTCCGACAAACGGCTTTTCGCTTTTTAAAGATAAAGAAAAAAAGGCGCTTATAATTCGCGCCGCAAGAGAAAAGGGCTTGATTGTTTTAACCGATTCCGATAATGCCGGCAATATGATAAGGGCGTATCTTAAAAAGATTTGTAATAATGCCGATATTATCAATGTTTATGTGCCCGAAATAATCGGTAAAGAACGCCGCAAGGCAAAGCCCTCCTCGGCGGGTACGCTCGGTGTTGAGGGGATAGATGATGATATTATTCTGTCCGCTTTTAAAAAATCGGGCATAGATGCCGAAAAATGCCGCGAAGCAAAACAAAAAATCACCAAAAAAGACCTTTATGTTCTGGGACTTTCAGGGTTAAACAACTCAAAAAAGAAAAGGGAAGAGCTGAGCGAATACATAGATTTACCCAAAAATCTTTCCGGCAGCGCTTTTTTAGATGCCGTAAACACATTTTACTCAAAACCACAATTTGAAAGGCTGGTGCAAGAATGGCAAGCAGAAGCGGACAAAAAATAAAGCTGTTCCACATAGTTGATATTTTAAGGGAGTACAGCGATGATGCTCACCCGATAAACGCAACCGAAATATGCGAAAAATTAGCCGCTCTCGGTATCACCGCCGAAAGAAAAGCGATTTACAGTGATATCGAGTGCCTTATAAATTACGGCTATGATATCATAAAAACTCATACCCCTAAAAACGGCTTTTTCCTCGGCGAGCGGGAATTTGAACTACCTGAAATATATCTTCTTGCCGATGCGGTAAAAACCGCAAAATTTATAAGCCCTAAAAAAAGCAGAAAACTTGTTTCAAAACTTGAAAATATGCTTAGTGTTTATAACCGCACCGAAAAGAAATACGGGGTTTATATCGATAATAATGTAAAGACCAAAAATGAAGATATTTTTTATTCGATAGATACGATATGCGAGGCGCTAAGAGCCAAAAAACAGATTTACTTTAAGTATGGTATTCGTGCTCTTTCATCCGACCGCCGTATTGTAACCGAATATAAAACACACACAGTCACTCCGTTTGCAATGACCTGGCAGGATGACCACTATTACCTTATTTGCAATAAGGATAAATATGATAATCTTATGCATCTTAGAATTGACCGAATGAAATCGGTGGCGCTTACCGATATTCCCGCGCGCCCGATAAATGAAATAATGCCCGGAATAGATTCTTTTGATGTAGGCGATTACACAAAGCGGCTTTTCGGTATGTTCAGCGGTGATATGATGGAGGTTGAACTTATTTGTTCAAAAAAGATATTAGAGCGAATAACCGACCGTTTCGGTGAAGATATCTTTATTCGCAATGTTACCGATGAAACCTTTACCTTTTCTCAAAAGGTGGCAGTAAGCGTGGCTCTTGTAACCTTTATTACAAATTACGGAAAAGATATTAAGGTTAAATCGCCCGAAATATTAAAACAAATGGTAAAAGACAGGGCAAAAGAGATTTTAGAGATTTATGAATAAAAAAAGCAGTGGAAAACCACTGCTTTTTTGATTATTACAATCCTTTTATGGCAATAATTTTTATAAGACATAGGAGGTATTGTAATGTATAATAAAGTAAATGTTTGCGGAGTAGATACTTCAAAACTGCCATCCCTTAAAGAAGAAGAAAAGGAAGCCCTTTTAAAATCGGTTAAAATGGGGGATAAACAGGCAAGAAACAGGCTTGTAAACTGCAACCTGAGGCTGGTGCTCAGCGTTGTAAAAAAGTTTTCTTCCCGCGGCGAAAACCCCGATGATTTGTTTCAGGTCGGGTGTGTGGGGCTAATCAAATCAATCGATAATTTCGATACAAGCCAAAATGTAAAGTTTTCCACCTATGCGGTGCCTATGATTATCGGGGAAATAAGGCGGTATCTAAGAGATAATAACAGCCTCAGGGTCAGCCGTTCCATCAAAGACACCGCTTACCACGCAATGCGCGCAAAAGAAAAATTTATAAGCGAAAACGGCAGAGAGCCGACAGTAGGTGAGATAGCAAAAAGACTGGGAATAGCAAGGGAAGATGTTGTAATAGCCCTCGAAAGCATTGTAGAGCCTATTTCGATATATGAGCCGGTTTTTTCCGATAGCGGCGATACGATATATGTTTTAGATCAATTAGGCGATAATAATGATGATAAATGCTGGCTTGATGAAATGTTTTTAAAAGAGGCGATAAAAAATCTTTCCAAGCGTGAAAAAACAATACTTTCAATGCGATTTATAGACGGGAAAACCCAAATGCAGGTATCAAATGAAATAGGTATTTCTCAAGCGCAGGTTTCAAGAATAGAAAAATATGCCATAAAAAAGATTAAAAGCTAAAACGAAAAGGTCCTCTAAAAAGAGGACCTTTATATATAAAGGGGCAAAATCGGTTATTTAAAGATAAATCGCGATTTATCGCCGATTATGCAGGATATCCTGTGTGCGCCCCTGCATCATTCTATGCCGAAAGTCTTGATTGGTGTCTTTCTTATAAACAAAACACCAAGAGTATCCTTTCCGCAGTGAGATGATACGGTAGCGCCGGCTCTTGTTTCAAGAACCTCTTCAAATATTCCGGTTTCTTTTACAATATCTACCATTTTTTGAGCAACGGCTTTATCGCAACCCGCATGGGTTATAAATGCTCGAGTGGGAACAATATCATCGGGGTCGCAAAGGCGCTCTTTAACATATTCTTCAAGCACATTTTCATATTTTCCGCGATATTTTTTATCAACACCCATAACACCGCCGCGAACAGCGATACAGGGCTTTAATTTCAAAAGGTTTGCGCCGAAAACCGAAAGAGCAGAGCACCTGCCGCCCTTATATAGGTATTCAAGGCTATCAATAACAAATGATGCATCAACCCTCGGTGCCATTTCGTTTAATCTTTCAACAATTTCTTTGGCTTCAAGTCCTTCGGCTATCATATCTGCCGCGGCAAGAACCAAAAGACCGCCGCCGGTTGAAAGATTTCGGGTGTCAACAACATAAACATCCTCAAATTCTTCTGCCGCAATGCGAGCGTTATTGAAGGTGGAAGACATATCCGAAGAGATGGTAAAGTGAATAAGCGCGCTGCCATCACTTGTAAGTTCTTTAAAAAATTCAAGGCATTCTTCAACATTGGTTGCAGTGGTTTTGGGCAGTTCGCCGGTTTTATCGTGATGCTCATAAATCATTTCCGGTGTTATATCAACATCGTCGTGATAAAGCTTATCGCCAAGGGTTACACCCATCGGCAATATGGTTACATTATATCTTTCCTGTAATTCTTTTCCAAGGTCGGTTGTACTGTCGCTCGAAAGCTTAATTTTCTTGCTCACCTTTTATCCTCCATATTTTTTGTTTTATAAATTATACCATCATTATAAAAAAATTACAATATAAATATTATCGGTTGTTTCTTGACAAGGCGGAAACATAATATTAGAATAATAAAAACAAAGGGCGGTGAAAGAATGAAAGAAAACAGAATAAGGGCAGTATCGTGTTGCCTTTATGCTTTGTGCGCGGTATCACTGCTTGTTTTTTTGTATATAGATTTTTTTACCACCGACCTTTCAAGGGCTTTTAAAATAGCCATAACATTGTCTGTTTTTATCCTTGCTTATTTAGGCTCGCTTGTTCGGGCAAGGCATTCAAATCGTCAAAAATCCTTAAATATTATGTACAACACCTTTTTCTTTTTGTTTACGGTTTATATAGTTGTTGTAATTGATTTTACACTTATAGACGGCACATTCGGAAGGGATATTTCCGTTCTGTTTACAAAAGATTTAAAAACCAGAACAGATTATATAAAAACGGGTGTAAACCTTGTGCCCTTTGACACGGTTAAACTTTTTATCAATGGTTATAAAAACGGCGTTTTATCTTTTGCGGATATTACCGATAACCTTTTTGGCAACCTGTTTGTTTTAGCCCCGCTTTCATTTTTTGTGCCTGTTTTCATAAAAAGAATAAATCGCTTTTATAAATACTTTTTGCTTATTTTAGCCTGTGTTCTGGTTATCGAAATACTGCAGGTTTTGTTTATGACCGGGGCTGCGGATATTGATGATGTAATTCTTAATATATCGGGTGCGCTGATTATTTACGGAATACTGAGAATTAAAAATGTAAGTAAGTTTTTAAACAAAGCCACATTCGGTCTGTGGGAGGTAAACAATGAAAGCCAAAGCCAAGATAAACTTGACCCTTGATATATTGTCAAAAAGACCCGATGGATATCACGAAATATCTTCGGTTATGCAAACTATTTCCCTTTGCGATAAAGTAAAGGTAAAAAAAGCAAAGGATATATCGGTGTCAGGCAATAGCGGTATAAACCCTTTAGATGATATATGTTATAAAGCGGCAAAGGCATTTTTTGAATATACAAAAATACCGGGCGGCGCAAAGATAAAAATAAAGAAGAATATTCCCGTATCCGCGGGGCTTGGCGGCGGCAGTGCCGATGCCGCGGCGGTTATATGTGAACTAAATCGTATTTATAAAACTAATCTCGGCAGGGAATGTCTTGAAAAAATCGCCCTTAAAGCAGGGGCTGATGTGCCGTTTCTCATTTCAGGCGGCACCGCCAAGGTTTGCGGCATAGGGGAAAAGGTATGCTCCTTGCCGCATATTGTGGGTAAATACATAGTTTTAGTAAAAGAAACAGAAAAACAGTCAACCGCAAAAACTTATTCTGATTTTGATGAATTCGGCAAAAGCAACCCCAAAACCGATGCCTTTTGCAATGCTCTTAATAATGGCGCAGAATGGCAAGACCATATCGGTAATGACTTTATGTCTGTTATCCCGCAAAAAGCCCTTATAGCTGAAATTACGGCGCTAAAACCTGCTTGTGTATCTCTTTCGGGCAGTGGCCCCACCGTTTTTGCGATTTTTGAAAGCAAAAAGCAGGCGCGAAATGCGGCAAAAAGCCTTAAAAGAGACGGAAGAATAGTTTTAAGAGCAGAATTTGCTTGATTAAAAAATCGCTCCTTGTCAATAATCAAATTGTCAAAAGGAGTGATTTTTTGAATAAACTAAAAAAAATTGAACTAAGCATTGCTTTGGGACTTATATTTGCAGTGGTTTTAAGTTTTGCAGGTTTTGAGTCAAAATGCGAAACCATAAAGCGCGGAATGTTTCGCCTTAGAATAATCGCGAATTCCGATACAAAGTTTGACCAAGATGTAAAACTTGCCGTAAGGGATGAAATATTAAATACAACAAAAAATGTGTTTTGCGATTGTAAGGATGAAAAAGCCGCCGAAGAAAAGGCAAAAGAAAACATAGATTTGATAAACAACGCGGTTTTAAAAACATTAAATGAAAATCATTGCGAATACTCCTTTAAAAGCGAAATAAAAAAGGAATTCTTTGATACAAGGGTTTATGATGACTTTACATTACCTGCCGGGGAATATAATTCGCTTGTAATAAGCCTCGGAAAAGCAGGCGGCCATAACTGGTGGTGTGTGCTTTTCCCGGGCGTATGTCTGCCCGCCGCAACGGAAAAGGATAGCCTTTATGATGTCTTTTCCGATGATACCGCAGATATCGCATATAATGCCAAAGATTACAAAATCAGGTTTAAAACGGCAGAAATTTATGAAAAAATCAAACAAAAATATAAAAAAATTAAAAAACAATAATATTTTTCTTGATTTTTTATTATTTGTGTGATAAAATCACAATGTTACAACGAACGAAAGAGGTGACAATCGTGAAAGAAGGAATACATCCACAGTATGAAAAGACTGTAATCAAATGTGCTTGCGGTGCTGAATTTGAAACTCGCTCCACAAAACAGGACATCCGTCTTGATATTTGCTCAAAATGTCATCCGTTCTTTACAGGCAAACAGAAGTTGGTAGATACCGGCGGACGCGTTGACAGATTCAAGAAGCGCTTCGGTATGGAAGACAATAAATAATACCGTATTACCGGCCGTAACTGTATCTATCAGTTACGGCTCTTAATTTATAAAAGGAAAGTGGGGGATACCGTGAAGGAATTTGAGACTGTTTTAAAAGAGTTTTCGGGCGAATACTCTGAAAAGCGTTCAAGGTTTATTGCGGCTCTTTTACCCTGTAAAACAGAAAAGCAAGCCGCAGATATTATTCAAAAAATAAAGAGCGAAAACTTCGGCGCAAATCATAATGTTTATGCCTATGTTTTTTCAAACGGATCCGCCCGTTTTTCCGATGACGGCGAACCCCACGGAACCGCGGGTAAGCCTGTCCTTGAGGTTATCCAAGGCTCAAAGCTTAAAGATGTGATAATAGTTGTCACAAGATATTTCGGCGGTGTTCTGCTCGGCACGGGCGGGCTTGTAAAAGCCTATACCACCGCGGCGCAAAATGCATTGATGACAGCCGAAAGGGTTAAAATGTGCGAATGCACGGTTTTTGAGGCAGAGTGTTCTTATTCCGATAAAGATAAACTTATATCGGTTGTGGAAAAATACGGCGGAAATGTCATAAATACCGAATATACCGAAAATGTCTCACTGGAATTTAGTATACTATCAAGCAGTGTCGCTGATTTTGAGCCTGCATTAAAAGAGGCATTTTCCGGCAAAATGATTGCAAATATTAAAGAAATCGGCATTTTTCCGATAAAAATTTAAATTTTTAGTGGAAATGCGGCAAAATATTATAATATAGTTAGTAAAGAGATATAATATGGGCGGTGAATATATGACTCCACGCGAAATGACTGAAAAAATAGAAAGAGAAATTCTTTCCGAATATGCGGTAAAAAGTGCAGACAGTAAGGGAAGAAAGGTTTTTGAGGAAGAATGCGAACTCAGAACCGCGTTCCAGCGCGACCGCGATAGAATTATTCATTCAAAAGCATTCAGGCGCTTAAAGCATAAAACCCAGGTTTTTTTAGCCCCCGAGTCGGATCATTACAGAACCCGCCTTACTCATACTTTGGAGGTCTCGCAAATTGCCCGCACGATAGCAAGAGCTTTAAGGCTTAATGAAGATTTAACCGAGGCAATAGCCTTGGGTCACGATCTTGGTCACACGCCGTTTGGTCATGCGGGCGAAAGGGCTTTAAACGAACTTTTCGGCAAATTCACCCATTATGAACAAAGCGTAAGAATATGTAACCACCTTGAGCGCAGGGGCGAAGGCTTAAATCTTACCTATGAGGTTATAGATGGTATTTTGAACCATACCACGGGTAAATGGCCCGAAACCTGCGAGGGCAAGATTGTTAGAATAAGCGACCATATAGCCTACATAAATCACGATATTGAGGATGCCATCCGCGCGGGAATTATAACCGAAGAGGATATTCCCGCAGATATTACAAATGCTCTCGGTCATTCAAAAAGCAAAAGAATTGACTGCCTTGTAAAATCGGTGGTGTATAACAGTAAAAACGGCGAAATAAAAATGGATAGCAAAACCGATAAATACTATAATAAACTACACGAATTCTTGTTTGAAGCCGTTTATTACAACCCGAAAGCCAAATCTGAAGAAGAAAAGGTTTTCGGTATTGTAGAAGCGCTTTATAACTATTATTTGGCGCATACCGAAAGGCTGACATCGGAATACACAAAGGTTCTTGAAACCGAAGGCAAGGAAAGAGCGGTTGTGGACTATATTTCGGGTATGACCGATAGTTTTGCCATTTCGGAATATGAAGAATTGTTTATTCCGAAATCCTGGAACCATAGATAAAATAATAAAAAAACAGTAAAAAGGGGGAGTTTTTATGCCGATACCTGCAGATATAGTAAACGAGGTTAAATATCGCAATGATATTGAGTCGGTTATTTCAAGCTATGTAGAACTTAAAAAGCGCGGCAAAAATCTTGTGGGTCTATGCCCGTTCCATAATGAAAAAACTCCTTCTTTTACCGTTTATCCCGAAAACGGCTCGTTTTATTGCTTTGGTTGCGGTGTCGGGGGAGATGTTTTCTCTTTTATAAAACTCATTGAAAATCTTGATTATGCCGATGCCATCCGCTATCTGGCGGAAAAAAGCGGTATAAGTATTATTGAAACCGAAAGAGATAATTCGCTCCAGGCAATGCGCAACAAAATATATGATATAAACAGAGAAACCGCAAAGTTTTATCATTCGTATCTTATGAGCGAAGAGGGCAAATGGGCGCTCTCATATCTTACAGGCAGAGGTTTAAAAATCTCCACTATTAAGCATTTCGGCCTCGGTGCCGCGCCCGATAGTTGGGATATGCTTTTAAAGCACCTTAAAAACCAAGGCTTTTCCATTGATGAAATGCTTGCGGCAAATGTTATCTCAAAAAGCAGTAAAGGTACATATTATGACCGCTTCAGAAAACGCGTTATGTTCCCGATAATCAATGTAAGGGGCAGGGTGGTTGCGTTCAGCGGCAGAGCAATGCCGGGGGATGATAAACAAGGCGGAAAGTATGTAAATACTTCCGATACCCTGGTTTATAAAAAGAGCGAAAATCTTTTTGGTATGAACTTTGCCAAAAATGTTTGTGAAGAGCGGGTTATCCTTGTGGAGGGCAATATGGATGTTGTTTCCCTTCACCAGGCGGGTTTTGAAAACACCGTTGCCGCGCTCGGAACCGCCTTTACCGCAGAGGAAGCGAAATTGCTTTCAAGATATACAAAAGAAATCGTGCTGACCCTTGATGCCGATGCCGCAGGGCAAAAGGCTGTTAAAAGGGCGGGTGAAATACTTAAAGACACCGGGCTTAATGTAAGAGTGATAGTTGTTCCCGATGGCAAGGACCCCGATGAATTTATTAAGAAAAACGGGCCCGAAAGGTTTAAAGCCCTGCTTGAAGGCGCGGTAAGTGAAATAGAATATAAACTTTTAACCGCGGTTGAGGGAATAGATGTTTCCAGTGATGACGGGAAGCTTAAATACCTTTCAAAAGCGGCGGATATTATAGCAAACACGCCCGATGCTATTGCGAGAGATTTATACATAAGCCGACTTTCCGATAAATACGGAATAACCCGCCAAACCCTTGAAAACAGGGTTAAGGAAATAAGAAAGCAAAATGCCAGGCGAAAACAAACAAGCGAGATAAATAGAATTATCAACCCAAGGTATGAACGCTCGACAGTAATGCCGGAAAAGAACGCATATCCCGCGGCAGTTTCCGCAGAAGAAAATATTATTGCGGTTTTGCTTTCCCATCCCGATTTTACGGAGTATGCTAAAGAAAAACTTGACAGCAGTAAGTTTATATCATCTCTTTGCCGCAGGGTTTATGAGCGTATGCTTGAACTTTATAATGCCGGAAACGATTATGATTTAAGCGCTTTCGGTGAAACATTAAACGATAATGAGATGGGCTATCTGGCATCGCTTTTAAACGGAAGCAGGAGCGGCACAAACCCGCTTACCGTTTTAAAGGACAGTATAAATGTGCTTTTTGAAGAGGAACTTAAAAGAAAAAGCATTGACAGTGCAAAATCTTCCAACGAAGATTGGGCGCAAAGTCTTATGAAAATAATAGATAATAAAAATAAAGGGGATAAATAATATGGCAGCAAAAAAGAAAAACAGCGAAAGTTTAGCTGATGAAATGATCGATGCCGAAATCGAAGAAACAAAAAAGCAGGCTGAAATGCCCATTTTGGAAGAGGAAGAGAACAAAGACTCTATCGATGATATAGAAAGCGCACCGGATGATCTTGAAGAGCTTTATTCCGAACCCACCGTGCTTGACCCTGATTTTGATGAAGAGCCTTCCGAAGAAGACTTAAAACTCGAAGAGGTTGATATAGATAATATCGATATGGATTTATCTGTTGACAGCGTATCTCTTGATGACCCGGTTAAGGTTTATCTTCGTGAAATAGGCAGAGTACCTCTTCTTACAACCGAGGATGAAATAGAACTTGCAAAGAAGATTTCCGAAGGCGATGAAAATGCAAAAAAACGCCTTACCGAAGCCAACCTTCGTCTTGTTGTAAGTATTGCAAAAAAATATGTAGGCCGCGGAATGTCATTCCTTGATTTAATTCAGGAAGGAAATGTAGGCCTTATTAAAGCGGTTGATAAATTCGATTATACCAAGGGCTTTAAGTTTTCCACCTATGCAACCTGGTGGATAAGACAAGCCATAACCCGCGCAATCGCCGATCAGGCAAGAACCATTCGTATTCCCGTTCATATGGTTGAAACCATCAATCGTCTTAAAAAGGTTCAAAGCCAGCTTCTTCATGAAAACGGCTATGAGCCGAGCGATGAGCTTATCGCAGAAAAGATGGAACTTCCGGTTGAGCGTGTTCGCGAGATAATGCGTGTCGCACAAGAGCCCGTTTCTATGGAAACACCAATAGGTCCCGAAGAAGATTCCCGCCTTATGGACTTTATTAAGGATGATGATGCTCTGGCACCCGATGATGCGGCGCTTAAAACAATTATCAATGAAGATATTGATGCCGTTCTTCATACTCTTAATAAGCGTGAAGAGGATGTTATTCGTCTTCGTTTCGGTCTTAAAGATGGCAGATGTCATACCTTGGAAGAGGTAGGCGAGCAGTTTGATGTTACCCGTGAGCGTATTCGTCAGATAGAAGCAAAAGCCCTTCGCAAGCTTCGCCATCCGACCAGAAGCAACAGATTTAAAGATAAATAAGAATTATAAATCATATATTATTAGTGGCAGGTGATAAAAATGCGCTTTGATGAAGATATAAAAATTGCCGGTGATAAACCATCAAAAACAATAAAAAAGCAAGAAACCGAAGCTATTAAGCCCCAAAGTGATGAGGACATTCAAAAGGCTAAAAAGATTGGTATTGAAATAGCGGAAAAATATATGGAAGATACCGCTATTTCCGATGATGAAAACTTTAAAAATGCCGAACTTCTCATCCAAAGAAGATTGCTTTTATCCTTTACCGCGACCATAGGCTTTGAAACTTATATAAAGGATGACTCCCTTGCGGGCATTGCTCAAAAAAGTTTTCTTGATTATATTGCCGCAAAGTCAGGTGCTTTAAGAGATACGGCATCCGATACGGGCGCATTTTCTTTCTATTATTTGGCTTTCAGAAGAAAGGATGATACCGAGCGCCGAATAGGGCAAACCTTTGCAATGCTTTGCTCCCATGATGGCGATCCTATTTTTCAGGAACTCGGTGAGGCGCTTTACTGCTGGTTTTTATCGGTTGTAAAAGATACGGTCTCCAAATATTTTTAAATCATATAACATCCCTTTTATGCATAGTAATTGTATAAAGGGGATGTTTTTTATGCCAAATATTTATCTTAGTCCTTCAACCCAGGAATTTAACCCGTATATAATAGGCGGCTCGGAAGAATACTATATGAATTTGCTTGCCGACCTGATGGAACCATATCTTATTGCAACGGGAATAAATTTTACCCGTAATACTCCCGAAATGACCGCCGCAACATCAATTACCGCCTCCAATAGCGGAAATTATGATTTTCATTTAGCCCTTCATTCCAATGCCACCGCTTCGGGAGAGGGGAACACAAGGGGCAGTCAGGTTTATTATTATCCCACAAGTGTTAAAGGAAAAAGGGCGGCGGATATTATAGCCGCCAATCTGCGCCTTATCTATCCATTGCCCGATAAGGTGGAAACTATACCCACAACAAATATCGGTGAAGTAAGGCGAACAAAAGCGCCTGCGGTGCTGATAGAGTTTGCCTATCACGATAATTATGAAGATGCCGTTTGGATACGGGATAATCTGAATACCATTGCCCAAAATGTCGTACAGTCACTGGCGCAATATTTCGGCATACCTTTTAAATGTCCGAATTAAGTAAAAAAGAGAGCAACTTTTGCTCTCTTTTTTCTATTTTTTTGTTGCATTAACTGCGGTAATTATTTATAATAAAACAAAGATTTGCTTTTTAGGAGAATTCAAATGGAAAAGAAGCTGAAAATTATAAAAACTGTGCCTGCAAAGGGTGTTTATTTTAAAGAAGATTATATTGATTTTAATAATAAATCTGAAAATACAGGCAGATATGTCGTTAATGTTTACCGGCAAGTAGAATTCCAGGAAATATTAGGCTTTGGCGGCAGTTTTACTGAATCTACGGCTTATAACTATTCGCTTTTATCCGATGAAGATAAGGCTCGGTTTATAAAAGATTATTTTGATAATAAAGATGGTATCGGCTATAATTTCGGCAGAATTTGTATCTCTTCAAGCGATTTTTCCCTCGGGCTTTACAGCAATGTTGAAGAGGGGGATAAAACCCTTGAAACCTTTAATATCGAGAGAGATAAAAAGTATATAATCCCCTTTATTAAAGATGCTTTAAAATACAGAAATGAGGATATTGTCCTATTTGCTTCGCCCTGGAGCCCCCCGCCTTATATGAAGGATAACAACAGTTATATTGAGGGCGGAAAGCTTTTAGAGGAATATAAGCCCGTTTGGGCATTATATTTTGCAAAGTTTATAAAGGCATACAAAGAAGAGGGTATAAACATCTCTGCCATCACCGTTCAAAATGAGCCGCTTGCCAAGCAGACTTGGGAAAGCTGTTATTATACCGCAGAAGATGAAAGAGATTTTATTAAAGATTATCTGGCGCCAACCCTCGAAAAAGAAGGGCTCTCATATATTAAAATAATAATTTGGGATCATAATAAAGAGCGCCTTTTCGAAAGAGCAAACGCCGTATTGTCGGATGATAAGGTAAATGAAAAGGTTTGGGCGGTAGGACACCACTGGTATGCAGGTGAGCATTTTGAGGCGGTAAGACTTGTAAACCAAGTTCTTAAAAAGCCCACAATTTCAACCGAGCATTGCAGTAATTTTGTTAAAGGAACAATTGATGAGTCCGCAGAAAACTATGCTAAAGAGATGATAGAAGACCTTAATTGCGGCGATATCGCAATTTGCGACTGGAATATGCTGCTTGATACAAAAGGCGGCCCTTACCATAACCGCACAAAGCGGGTTAAAACCGTTGAAGGCGCTATCGCTTATGAACAGACCGACCGCGGTTGTTTCGCGCCGATTCTATTAGACCCCGAAACAAAACAAATGGACAAAACATCTATATTTTACTATATAGGTCACATTACTAAGTTTGCCCATAAAGGTGCAAAGGTTGTAGCTACTACCAAGTTTTCCGATAAGATATATACAGTAGCATTCAAAAACCCCGATAATTCGTATGTTGCGGTTATACTTAACACCTCGGATGAAGAGTTGCAGGTTAATCTAAGGGTAGATAACACCTGCTCCGGCTTTGAAATAGAGCCTCATTCGATTATGACAATTCTATTATGATTTTTTAAAACCCTATCTCAAAAAGATAGGGTTTTATTATG
>CAMPCO010000013.1 GCA_946646305.1 uncultured Clostridia bacterium
ATGTTGCCGAAGGCAAGTTTAAATACTGATTTTTACATAACAAAAGGCAGGTTTTTAAACCTGCCTTTTTTTATTTACTGCAAAAAGTATTCATCCCTTATAAGTTTTGCGACAAGGGCAAGCATTAGAAGGGTGTAGAGCGATTTTATCAAGACCGATAAAACCTTTACCGCCCTTTTATTTTTTATCTTTTTTTCGAGAAATTCAACGGGTTTGCGGCAGAAAAGCACTGCAAAGCCCTCGTGATAAAACTGCCTTAATATGCTTTGCATCTACTCTTTCCCCCTTAAATCATCTATGGTGACCTTGCTTGTGTGCGGAATGGGCTTCCAGGTGACTTTTGTGAACAAGGCAATATACATAGTCCACCTGCCGATAATATCGAATACAGGCCAGGTAAGACAATACAGCGCCATTTTAAAAATGCTCATCTTTTTTATTCTGCCGTATTCCACAAGGAAAAGGTAAACGGCGGTAGAAATATTCTCGATATAGGTGCCTATTCTGAAAATAAGGCGGTAGAAAACAGCGAGCGCCATACAGATAAGCATAGTTTTAAGCCCCGGCGAAAAATGCCATTTTATATCGCATTGCCCGCGAAGCCAGACGGCAAAATCGTTTCCGCCGCCGAAAAGATACTTATTAGCGCCTATAACATACACTTTACAGCCGTAAACCGCCACAAAGACTATAAACCATCTGACAAGGTTTACAAAGGCGATGGGGGTTAACTGCATTAAAGTATCAAAAGAAGCAAAGCGGTGGCGAACCGACTCTATTATTTTAAGAATAATATTGCCCTCTTGCTTTTGCCTTCTATCCCGCCAGTCTTTTTTGAGTATCAGCTTGCCGAAAAATATATTGATAAAAAGATAGGGGCCCGACTCGGCAAACGCCTGCAAATGCCCCTTTGACCAACGAAGCCGCTGGCGAAGGGCAATTCTGAGGCTTACGGGTTGCTCATCAAAAAACTCCGCCTTGTCCTGATAGGATATTCTATACCCCGCGGCAACGCAATCGGCGGTGAGGGCTCTATCCTCGGTAAGGGAGGTATATTTCCAGCCGTGGCGAACAATCTCGTTTGAAAAGAGGAAGCCCGTGCCCTGAATATTGGTGGCAAGGCGCAGAATACTTCTGGCGCGGTGGTTTGTTCTGGCAGAGCGTATCCAATGCAGAGCATAGGTGGAGGCTATCCAGTTTTCATCAAAATTTTTGGTGTTTCTAAACGATGTGATAATCTTTTCGCCGCTATCAAAAGCATCGTTCATCCTCGAGATATAATCTTCTTTTAAAAGATTATCGGCATCAAAGATAAAATACCCCTCAAAGCTATCGATTTTATAATCTTTTTCAATCTGCTCAAAAAGATATTTAAGGGCAAAGCCCTTTGTGCGGTGGTCGGGGTCAAACCGCTTATAGCAAACGGCGCCCTTTTCCTTTGCGATTTTATATGTATTATCGGTGCAGTTATCCGCAACAACGAATATCTTAAAAAGGTCTTTCGGATAATCTTGCTTATTTATACTGTCTATAAGATTGCCGATAACATTTTCTTCGTTTCTTGCGGCGATGCAAATGCCGTATTTATGTTTTTGCTTTGCGGGTTTAAACTCCCTTGTGAAAAACATACCGAGCAGATAATATATGAATTTATAAGCTAAAAGCAGACCTAAAACATAGGAAAAAAGCTCGTTTAACTCAACGGCTCTCGGGTAGTATTCCCCTATTGCTTTTATTATTGCTTGCATAACCAAAACACGCCCCTAATTCGCGATTTTGTTATTTTTCTTTAATATCTTTTATTATTCCCCTTATCATAATTATGATAAGAATAAAAAAGGCGGAAATTGCGAGGCCTACGAGTATTTTTTGCTTGGGTGAATAGATGGTGGCGCCGATAATTCTAATGCCATCTATAAAATCATCGGCGGTTTTTGGGTCGGCTTTATCGCCTATATAAACCGAGATTTGGTAAACATAGCCGTTTTTGATGGTGAGGTATTGCCTGGATGTATATTTTCCGCCATCATCGACAAGCGTTTCATCCACCCTTAAAAAGGTGGTGGAATTGATTTTTTCCTTTATATATTCGCCATCCTCGGCGCCGACAAAGTCGCCGAGCAATGTATCGGAAAGGGCGCTGATATCCTCCGCTTTTTTTGATACCGCCGTTTGGTAACGCGAAAGGCGAACCTGCACCGAATTATCGCGGTTTACCGCCAAAAAGAGCACATCATTATCGCGGCATAAAGTTTTTAGTTCCTTTTCTTTTATTCCCATAATGCTTGCCGCTTCTGATAAATCGGAAGAGGGGTAAGCGATAACAAAACCATCCGACTCTTTAACCGAAAAATCATTTTCGCTTGCGAAAACTGCAATAGCGGGAACTATACACAAAACGGCAAGAATAAAGGTAACAATAATTTTGATTTTTATCTTCATTATGCTTCTCCGTTTTGAAGTTTTGCGGCTTTAAGTGTGTTTTTAAGCAACATCGCGATAGTCATAGGGCCGACACCGCCCGGAACGGGGCTTATAAACGAGGCTTTTTTACTTACATTTTCAAAATCAACATCGCCGCAAAGCTTGCCGTTTTCGCGGGTTATACCGACATCGATAACTACCGCCCCCGCCTTTACCATATCGGCGGTGACAAGTCTCGGCTTGCCGGTTGCCGAAACGATAATATCGGCATTTTTTAATATATTTTTCATATCTTTTGTCTTTGAATGGCAAAGGGTGACTGTGGCATTCCTCTCATTTAAAAGAACTGCCATCGGCTTGCCCACAATATCCGACCTGCCTATCACGGCACAATTTTTACCCTCAATCTCGATACCGTAATAATCAAGAAGTTTTATAACCCCTTGCGGAGTGCAGGGCAAAAGGCAACGGGCAGAAGAAAGCATTTTCCCCGCGTTTTGCGGGTTGAAGCCATCAACATCCTTTATAGGGTCAATACATGACACAACCGCGCTTTTGTTTATATGAGAAGGCAGCGGCAACTGACAGAGAATGCCGTTTACCTTACTATCGCCGTTTAGTTTTTCTATAAGAGCTAAAAGCTCTTCTTCCGTGGTGCTTTCACTAAGCAGATATTTATAAGAATTTATGCCTACCGCTTCACAAGCCCTTTGCTTGTTTCTGACATAAATCTCGGAAGCCGCATTATTTCCTACGAGAATAACGGCAAGCCCTACCGATATTCCCTTTTGCTTTAAGGCTTCTACCTCGGCTTTGACCTCTGCTTTAACAGAGTTTGCCACGAGAACGCCATCAATCAGCTTGCTCAATATCCTCACCCTCTTTTACTTCTTCTTGTGTGTTTTCATAGGTTTCATCGCCAAACACCGGTGTATAATCTTTATCCGTGGCTTTTTTATTTTGCCGCTTTAAAATAACCGCCATAATAACAGCGCAGGCAACACAAGCCACAAAGGACAAAAGGCTTGAAACGCGGATGGGACCGAGCATTAAGCTATCGGTTCTCATTAGTTCTATTATTCCCCTGCCAAAGCCATACCATATACCATAGCAAAGGGCAATCTGACCGCTGAATTTGCGGCGCTTGGAAATTTTATTCAGAACGAAAAAGCCCGCAATACACCAGATAGATTCATACAAAAAGCAGGGGTGAACAAGCCCTTCGCCCATTTCAAGGATGGTGCGGTTGCTCTGCATTCCCCAAAATGTACTGCCGGTGAAAGCGCCATAGGCTTCCTGGTTTACAAAATTGCCCCAGCGGCCGACACCTTGTCCTATAAGAAAGGCGGTAAGGGTTAAATCATACATATCAAGCACATTTATCTTGCGCCAAAAACAGGCGAGCGAGCCTATAACCAAAGCGCCTATAACGCCGCCGTAAATCGCTATTCCCGCAAAGCCCGATGATGAACTGAAGCCGAAAAACTCTTTTATACTGTGTATCGGCGAGCCATCAAAAATAACATAGTATGCCCTGGCGCAAAGCACCGCCAGCGGTGTTGTTATAAGAATAACATCGGTCATGCGGTCGGTATTGATTTTATAGTCCTTTGCTTTTTTATAGCCGTAAAGAATGGCAAGCAAAAAGCCTGTTGCAACTATTATGCCATACCAGTAAACATTCCAGCCGTCTCCTATCGGGATGGTAAAGGCTATCGGGTTTATTTTAAAATGCAGACCGAAAAGAGTTATATCATAAGTGCTCATCATTTACCCTCCGGCGGTTTTACAACCGACAAAACCGAATAATCTTCGTTTAAAAGATTTATATATTTATAAACTTCATCCGCGCTTATTGCCTTTATGCAGGCGATTTTTTCAAACAACTCATAGCCGTTTATATCGCCATCGGCAAACTGCATACAGATTTCCTCAACACTGTCAAGGCGGCGAATTTCATCACCATAGTAGCGGAATTTCGCGGCGGAAAAGAGCCGCTTATCCACCCCGTTTTCACGGATGTTTTCAATCTCTTTTATTATCTCTTCCCGTACCTTTTCGGGGTTTTCCGACTCGCCCTCAAAAATAACCGCGGAATAGTTTTCGCCGCTCATAATTTCAAAGCCGAAAGAGTCGCCTATAAGCCCATCATTCGTAAGGCGGGCATAAAGGGGCGAACTATCCCCTGCTATGGTTTCAAGCAGTAAATTTAGACCGATATATGTTTTAAGGCTCATTTTTTCAGGCAAATTTTGCTTAAAGCCGAAAGCAAACATCGGCAGCATAACCGCCATTTCTTCTTCTATATACGGCTTTATAATGCTTTCTCTTTCGCTGTCAAAAAACCTTGTAACTTCCCTTTCGGCGGTAGGCTTAATAAGTTTTTCCGCCATATCCAAAACCGCGTTTGCATCAACATTTCCGCATACGGCTATAAACATATTAGAGGGGTTATAAAATGTGTTATAACAATCATAAAGGGTTTTATCGGTTATCTCGGCAATGGACTCAACCGTGCCGGCTATATCATTCTTTATCGGGTGATTATGATACATGGATCTCAGCATATTGAAAAGCACCCGCCAACCGGGGCTATCATCATACATCCTGATTTCCTGACCGATTATTCCCTGCTCTTTCTTTATGGTTTCCGCCGTAAAATAGGGCGATTGAACAAAATTTAAAAGAATTTCAAAATTTTCATAAAACTTATCGCCGCAGGAAAAAAGATAGCAGGTGCGGTCAAAGGAGGTAAACGCATTTGCCGAAGCGCCCGTTTCGGCAAATTTTGAAAAAGCATCGCCATCTTCGCTTTCAAAAAGTTTATGTTCCAAAAAATGGGCGGTGCCGGCGGGGATATCCACCCTTTCACCCTCAGGGCTTAAAAAGTTCATATCAACCGAGCCGTACTTTGTGCCGAAAAGAGCATAGCTTGAAGAAAACTGCGGCTTTTCCATAACATAGATATTAAGGCCGTTATTAAGCGTTGCCTTAACATATTCCGCGCCAAACGGGCTTTCAAAAATCTGCTTTTTCATTTGTTTTCCGCCCCCTTTGGCATTAGTAAATAAACGGTGTTAAGCGATACGGTGCGTGCAAGTTTTATAACATCTTCCCTCTTTACCGAGCCGATTTTATCGGCAATCTCATCGGGGGTAAAGGGCGGTGAAATAAATATTCGGTTTGAATACCAGGTGTCAAGCGCACCCTGACTGTCATTTACCGTTTTAAGGGTATCACAAATACCGCGAATGGTGGCGCCAAACTCATCATCGGTGAATTTTCCTTCGCCGATAAGAGATAACTGATTTAAGATTTCTTTTTCCGCCTTTTCGGCATTTTTGGGTTCAATGCCGCTTGAAACGGTTATAAAGCCCTTTTCCTTGACCGCCGATGCGGCACAATAATAGCAAAGGCTCATTTTTTCTCTGACATTTGTAAAAAGCAGTGAATATGGTCCGCCGCCGAAGAGCGAAGCCATAACGGTGAGCACCTCGTTTTCAGCGCCGCGGGTTGTTACAACATTAAACCCAAGTCCTAACTTACCCTGGGCTATATCCTGCTTTTCAACTACCCTTTTAACATTGTTTCTGCGGCGAGACGGGGTGGTTTTTGAATAATCGGTTATATTAGTTCTGTCTATCTTTTCAAATTTTTCTTTAATTACGGCGGCAATATCCGCAGGCTCTTTCGCGGCGATAACATTAACCCGCAAAAAAGCGGTGGAGAGCATATCGCCCCAGGCTTTATATAGGCTCTCGCCCGTAATATTTTCCACCTGACTTATGGTGCCGCATTTCGGTGTGCTGTAAATATCATCATCAAACATTTCTTCGATAAGGCGGCTTTTGGCATAAATGCGCTTCTCGCCCATCTCGCTTTTGATGCTTTCTATCGCTTTTCTTTTTTCGCGAGCCAAATCTTCCTGGCTAAAAGCGCCGTTTTCGGCTTTGGGGTTAAAAATAAGGTCCAAAAGCAGGCTTACCGCTTCGGCGGTTATGGACTCATTATCAAGGGCAAATTTATCATCTATTACGGAAATGCCCATTTTAAGAAGCAGATAATCGCCCACCTTTTCAGCGGCGGAAAAAAGATTTGCGCCGTAAAGCTTACTAAGGGTAAAATTAAGGCGGGAAAAATCGGGATAATTTTTACCGCAGGATGTGAGCATAAACGGAAGCAGGGCAAATTCCGCCTGCCGCTCGCGATTTAGCGGCAGATAAAAATTAAAGGAAATATGTGTTCCCACAAAGCGGTCGGTTTTAATATAAATCTCTTCCGCACCGCGACAAATATCAATTACTCTCTCCGGCATTTTTTCTCCTCCTTTTAAAGAATTATTCCCATTTCTTTAAGGGTTACATAAAGTGAACTTACGGGAAGCCCCACAACACAAGGGTAATCGCCCTCTATTTTTTCGCAAAATACCGCGCCGCCGCTTTGAATACCATAGCCGCCCGCTTTATCAAAGGGCTCGCCGGTGTTTATATAGTCTTCTATTTCCTTTTCGGAAAGAGAACGGAAGGTCACCTTTGTTTCAACACTTTTTGTGACCGTTTTTTTATTTGCTTTAACGGTGTAAGCGGTTATAACACTGTGGGTTTTGCCCGAAAGGGCGCTTAGCATTTCGGCGGCTTCTGTATGGGTTTTCGGTTTGCCGAACTGCCTATCCCCCAAAAAGACCGCAGTATCGGCGGAGATTATACAGGTATCATCCGTAGGCTTTACGGCTTCCGCCTTTTTAAGGCTTATCTGCTCTATTCTTTTCCGTGGCGAAAGGCTTAAATCAACCGTTTCATCAATATCGGTTTCAACAATATCAAAACTTTTAAAAATAAGCGATAAAAGCTCCCGCCTTCTCGGCGATTTTGATGCAAGAATGATTTTCACAAAAGTACCCTCTAAATAATATTATTTATATTCTACCATAATTTTACTTAGAATTCAATAGCGGCAAGAAAAAGGCGACCGATATTTCTCGGTCGCCTTTTTTATTACTTTAATTTATAAAGTTTCGGGAAATAAACATGGTAAAGCAGATGTATTACATCGTCCTCGTCAACACTGCCTTTGCCGTCAAAGTTTGCAGGTTGGTTTATAGGGAAATCTTTGGGGAAGAAAATATGGAAAAGCAGATATGTTGCATCCTTATCGGTTATATCGCCATCATTATTCACATCACCTTTGATATAATCATTTGATAGTTCAATATTTTCTATAACATCCGAATCAATCACCGTTATCGTTTTTGAGGCGGTAGCATAACCGCTTTTTGCGACCTTTAGTATATAACTGCCCGTTTCCACCGAGTCAAAGGAATACTTGGCGTTTGTGCCGAAGGTTGTGGTCTCATAAGAAGGCGAAGCCGCACCGGGTTTATAAAGTCCTACCGTTATCGGAGCGGTCGGGTTTTTGGTGGAAACCACCGAACCTGAAACCTTATAACTTTCTGCGCTGCCGCAAACAAAGGTATATGCTATTCTTTGTTGAGAAATTGAATTATCTCTGAATGTTGCGGCATTTCCGTTAATAGTCGCAGTAGCAAGCATTTGGTTATATTTATCGTGATAAAATTCGTAACCATCATCAACCTCAACAAAAACAATTGCGGTATATCTATGTCCTTCCTCAAATGTTAGATTTTCATAGAAATATTCCGGTCCGCCATATTCCGCATCTTGCCACATAACACCGTTTCTGCCGTAATAAGCATATGTTATCGGGTTATGCCAATACTGCTCTGTTTTACCTTCCCATTCGGTTCTGATATGATATCCGCTTCCTAAATTAACAGCGTTGTATGACGGTGTTTGTCCCGCAACGGGAGGCGCTATTTTTACCGCAACCTCCTCAATCACCGAGTCGTTGCAATATCCCATATCTACGGAAATCTTGAATTTTTCCCACGGACCGCTGTTACTTGAATAGTTTGGATAATATGACGCTGTCATATCGCGGTTGCCGTTCACGGCGTTTTCGGCAACTTTTCCGTCAATGTCAAGAGCACTGCCTTTTTTACCTGCCGGAAGAAAATAACTACTGCCCGAAGAAACTGCAACATCAAACATAAGGGTGTAGTGGTGGTTGGCGATAAATTTATCTTTTGAGGATAGCGCAGCATGGGCGGTATCATCATACCAATATGTATTTTGCGCCCTGTATTTTGAGGGATCGGCAGAGGTTACAACCGTGCTGTTTGTTTCACCCTCTTTGGGTGTTTGGGCTGTGAAAGAAACATCGTTTATCATCTCTTTACAAGCAGGAAAATCTATATACATATACGCTTGTTTTTCAGGAGTGTCATCGGGAGAGAATGCCTTTGTGGAAATAACCTCATTACCGATTTCGGGTATATAGGTTATCCACAGGCTTGGGCTTGTTTTGCCATCTACGGTTTCGGTTTCAAAGTGATAACCGTTGGTCGTTTTAACGGTTAAAATCAATGTGTATTTTTCGCCTTTTTTAAAGGGTTGATCTTTCGGAACGGGATAATGCGTATCTGTATATACCCAGCAAACATCATTATAAAATGCCGTGCCGTATGATTTTTCTATTTCAACAAAAGAGCCCGGCGAGTTATTCGCGGTAACCTTCATACGGGGATAGTTTTCAGGTGTTCCGCCTGCAATGGGTCCCGCTATTCCGTACACCTGAACCGATGGATAGTCAACAGGCGCTTCTTTTATATTTTCAAAGGTGTACACAAGAAATGCTTCTTTTGTTGTGCTTTGGTGGTTAAACGATGCCCTTTCGCCGTTTACAAAACCGTAAACTCGCAATAGTTGTTGATTATAGTCAGGTCTTACACATATCGATACCCAATAAGTATGACCTGTTATAAACTTATCCCCTTCTTTAAGGAAAGTATCGGTTGTTTCATCACGCCATACAACGCCTTTTATACGTTCACCTTTTGTATAGTTATCTGCAACGTGATATCCTCCTTGATAGCGTGTGCCGTCTTCATTACCGCTTTTAGCATTATAAGAAACGGTGCGTCCGCCATAAGGGGCATCTATATTTGCTTCGATAATGTAAATATCATCTTTTGAATAAGGCAGAGTTTCGCTAAACTCATAGGAAACTATAAGGAACATACCTACAGACTCATCAAGATAAGATGAAACGGTAGCCTCATTTCCGTTTACGGTAGCTTCAACGGCAGAAGACCAGTTATCGCCGTCACCATAAGCCAAAAACCAGTTGCTTTCGTGGGTGACAAGCCCTGTAATACGAACAACTATATCAACTCTGTATTTATGTAAAAGAATGAACTGCCCTGATTTATTGGCATATTTACTGCTTGTGGTATAGCAGTGATCGGTCATATCATACCAAGCCACGCCGTTTTTGAACTGAGTGGCATAAGCAGAAGGTTCTGTGTAGACCTCGTAACCGCTTGACTCTCCCGTAAGAGCTGCGGAATATGAAATCTTTGACCAGTCACGGCCGTTGATATATCCTATGGCAGGAGCATCTACCGTAAGATCTACCTGCTTTATTCTGCCCGCAAAGTGATCTTCAGCGCTGACTGACATCTTAGGAGCAACCCCAATAGTAAACACCGCGCAGATAATAAAAGCGATCACTAAAGAAACCGCTCTTATGTACTTTTTCCCTTTTGTCTTCCTCATTTTTTTACCCCCTCTGATAAGCAAAACTGCTTATTTATAATAATTATAATATACGATTAGATAAAAATCAACATAAAGCAAAATCCGCAGTGGGTTCACTGCGGATTTAAGATTAGTTTAGTATAAAATATTCGGGGAAATAGATGTAATAAAGAAGCCTTATTGCGTCATCCTGGTTAATCTGCTCATCACCGTTAAAATCAACAGGTTGGTTAACCTTGTATTCATCACTGAAAAAGGTGTGGAACAAAAGGTGGATAACATCCTTATCATCTACCACATAGTTTCCGTTTACATCGCCTTTTAGGTATTCATCTTCTTTAGTGCAGATAACCTGCGCAGAAAGCAGCGGCTCGTTGCCGTCTTTTATATCAATCTTTTCCCACTGGCTTTTTGTGCCGTTAAAGATGATGGTGGTAAGTTTGTTGCAGTTATGGAAAGCGTTTTCTTTAACCGTATTAAGGGTATCGTAGAATGTTACCCCCGTCATAGAACTTTGGTTGTAAAAGCTGTATTCACCGATAACGGTTACACCCTCTGCCACGGTGAGATTATTAACAAGGCGGCTCTGAGTGCCGACAAGGGTCCACGGCGCATCGGAATAACTGCCGTTTTCTTTATAATCCGCCATAACCGAATACTCGGGGTGGTCGCTGTCAGGAAGAGTTACATTCTCATCCGGCTTTATTACAAGCTCAATCGTTCCTTTGCTGCCGCTCATCTCCCAAACAAGGGTTTCTGTTTCGTTTGCTACGCCGCTGTCAAAACGGTCGGTAATGCCGCCGGTACCCATTTCGGCAAGGGCGGGTGTTAACAAAAGCAGTGCCGATAAAGAAACACATAATACTGTTTTTAAAATCTTTTTCATGAATTAAAAACCTTTCAACTTTTCTTTTAGGTTTGTAAGGCTATAATATCACAAAAAGATTTAATAATCAATAAAATATATTTAAAGTTTGCAATTTATTCATCTTTCAGGCAATTTTTAACTGCAGGCGCAGTTTATCGGCTATCATGGCTATAAATTCACTGTTTGTCGGCTTTCCCCTATCGTTTTGAATTGTGTAACCGAAATAGGAGTTTAAGGTATCTATATCGCCGCGGTCCCAAGCTACCTCTATCGCGTGGCGAATAGCCCTTTCAACACGGCTTGAGGTTGTGTTGTATTTCTTGGCGATGGTGGGATAAAGCAGTTTTGTTATGGCGTTTATAACCTCGCTGTCCTTGACCGACATCATAATACCGTCTCTTAAATAATGATAGCCCTTTATATGGGCGGGAACACCGATTTGATGAATTATTTCGGTAATCATCATATAAAGTCCGCTATCGGTCACAACATTATCCTTTACTACAACGGGCGCTTTATCATTTCTCCAACCCGAAATACTGATAATGCGCTGAGCCATGGTGTTAAGGTCAAAGGGTTTCAGAAAATAATACCCCGCGCCGGCATTTAGGGTTTCTTTTTCAAGCCTTTCGTTATCAAAACTCGACATAGCCATAACCATAGGCCTTTCCTTTTCGTCTATCTGCTTTAAATCGGACAAAACGCCCAGAATATCGAGGTTCGGCATAAATACATCGGCTAGCAAAACATCGGGCTTTACCCGCTTTGCCGCCTCTATCGCCTTGTATCCGTCCTTTTCGCAAAGGGTTACATCCATACCGTAGGATGATAGCGCTCTCGCGCAAACCTCGCCCACCTGAGATGTGTTATCCGCAATTACAACTTTTAGTTTCTTTTCCATTTTAAATGCTCCTTTTTGGTTTTTTGTTACCATATATTACCACATAAAACACCATATTTCAAGTCTTTTTGCAATTTTTCGTTCCGCTTTTTATCTCTATAAAAGCCAATTTTCGGCGGCGATTTTTTAATTTTTTCGATATGTTGCGGCAAGTATAAACACACATATACAACATATTCCGATTTTCGACCGAAAAATTTTTAAAAAAATATTTACATTTTTTCAAATTATGTTACAATTAAACCTATAAAGGAGGAATAATTTATGAAAAAGTTTTTCAAAGAGTTTAAAGAATTCGCACTTAAAGGCAATGTTATGGATATGGCAATCGGCGTTATTATCGGCGGTGCGTTTGCGGCTATTGTTACCGCATTTACCGATGATTTTATCAATCCGCTTATTGCCGCTATCGGCGGTGCCGAAATCGCCGGCAGAACTCAGATAGGCCACACAGGTGCTTATATTGAGTGGGGTGCATTTATAACTTCTGTCATCAATTTCCTGATTATTGCACTTGTTTTGTTCCTTTTGCTCAAAGCCATGAACAAGCTTATGAGCGTGGGCAAGAAAAAGAAGGAAGAGGAAGAAGCCGCTCCCACCACAAAGGTTTGCCCCTTCTGCAAGAGCGAGATTGCCATTGATGCAACCCGTTGCCCGCATTGCACATCTGAACTCAAAGACGAATAATAATTTGAAGTTTAAAAAAGCTCTCGGGTTTTCCGAGAGCTTTTTTTCTAATTTAAAAGCGCTATTGTAAGATTCAGATACGCCGCAATAATAAGCCAAATAATATATGGTATTTGCAAAAGCCCCGCCGTTTTGTGTATGCGGTAATAAAGGGTTACATAGATAGCAACACTTATAAAAAGCAGAACTAAAATAACAAAAGCCAAAATAAACTTTTGAAGCGAGAAGAAAACAGGCGACCAAATAAAGTTGAGCGCAAGGCTTATAAAATAAACTATAAAGGCGTTTCGCTTTTCTTTATATGATGCGTGCGAAGTCCAGACGAGATAAAAGGATATTCCCATAAGAATATAAAGCACTGTCCAGACTATGGGAAAAACTATTCCCGGCGGCGCAAGGGGCGGTTTTTTAATGGTTTTATAAATATCCATATCGCCCCGCGTTATAAGTGATGCAATGCCGCCTACCGCAATCGGCGGTAAAAGAGATAAAATTAGTTTTTTAAGGTCAAATTTTATTATCATAATAACACCCCACTCTAAAATATATGACTAAAATTATGATTTTATAATTATTATTACCGTAAAATTGCATTTTATTGACAATATTTTAGAATAAGTGTATAATCATATTATTAAAAAACGGAGGGAAACTGCTATGGCATGTTTTGTTGTTCCCGCTACTGAAGCGGTTGTTACCACTATTATAAATAAACACATTAAAAAGAATGAAAAAAAGGCCGAAAAAGAAAATTCCCAAAACGGCATAAAGGAAAATGACAAAATTCGTTTTTCCGAAAAGCTTTCCTGGCTTAATAAAATGCTTTGGGGCGGAAGCGCGCTTCTTGCCTTTGAACATTTATGGCACGGCGAGATTGTTCCGTTTTTCCCATTTTTTACTGCGGCTTCGGATAAGGCATCGCTTGTCACTATGTTTAAAGAAATGGCAACGGTGGGCGTTTCCATGGCGGTTTTGGTCACTGCCGTTTGGGGTGTTATGGTGGCGGTTTCCTCCGCTATTGAAAGAAAATCGAAGCTTAGGGAGGATAACAACTGATGACACTGCTTATAACCGTTTTTGCCGCTTTGACTTCAAGCATTATTTGGTATAAAAATACAAACCGTAATCTTAACCTTGGCTTTTTATCCCTTATGTTTTGGGGCGCGGCGCTTATGTGGTTTGTGGATAGCATTTTTGAATATTTGGAAGACCCTGCGCTTGTTTTCAGCCCTGCCGCAGGAGATATGCTGAATGACGCCTACCTTGGTCTTTGCGTTGTGGCTTTGGGGCTTATAATTTGGTTTGTTTCCCTGCTTATTCGCGACCCGCTTGGCAAGTTCAAAAAAAATTAAGATATTTAAAGCGGTTTTGCAAAAGCAAAGCCGCTTTTATAAAAGGTGAATGTTATGAATGGTGATATAAAAGAAATATTATCCCGTTTGGAAGCGGGCGAAATAACCGCCGAAAAGGCTTATCTTGAACTTAAATCCGCCCCTTTTCGCGATATTGATTTTGCCAAAATAGATACCCACAGAAAACTTCGCCGCGGTGCGGCAGAGGTTATCTACGGCGAGGGCAAAACCGCCGAACAGATAATAAAGATAATGACCGCTATGAAGGAAGCAGGTCAAGATAAAATACTTATAACAAGACTAAGTACCGAAAAAGCCGAAAAGATAAACGCGGTGCATCCTATCACCTACCACGAAACATCTCGCCTGGCATACTTAGGTGAGGTTTCAAAACCCGACGGGCTTGGAAATATTGTTGTTGCCTGCGGGGGAACGAGTGATCTGCCCGTGGCAGAAGAAGCGGCGCTAACCGCAGAGTTTCTCGGCAACCGAGTTATAAAGCTTTACGATGTGGGGGTTGCGGGGCTTCACCGCCTGCTTTCCCACCTGGATGAGATTATGTCCGCAAAGGTTATCATAGCCGTTGCAGGAATGGAGGGGGCGCTTGCCACCGTTATCGCGGGGCTTGCCGATTGTCCCGTTATAGCCGTGCCGACAAGCGTTGGCTATGGCACTGCTTTTGAGGGGCTTTCAGCATTGCTTTCGATGATGAACAGTTGCGCGGGCGGGGTTTCGGTAGTTAATATCGATAACGGCTTCGGCGCGGGCTTTATTGCCAATATGATAAACCACATGGAGGTAAACTCATGAAAACACTATACTTTGAGTGCAATATGGGGGCGGCGGGCGATATGCTTACCGCCGCGCTTTTAGACCTTTTGCCCGAGCCGCAAAAGTTTATGGAAAAGCTCAACAGTTTAGGGCTTTCGGGTATTGAATACACCCTTGAAAAAAAGAAAAAATGCGGTGTTTTGGGCTCTTATGTTAAGGTTTTGGTAAATGGCGAAGCCGAGGGTGAACACCATCACGAACATCATCACGAGCACCATCACCACAGCACCTTAAAGGGCATTAAAGATATTGTAAACGGACTAAATGTTTCAAGCAAGGTAAAAAACGATATTATATCGGTTTTCGGCATTATAGCTGCCGCCGAGTCAACCGTTCACGGCGAGGATATTGATGAAATTCATTTTCACGAGGTCGGCACCATGGATGCGATAGCGGATGTGACCGCCGTTTGTATGCTGATAAACGAGATAAACCCCGAAAAAATCATTGTATCCCCTATTTGTACGGGAAGCGGCACTGTTAAATGCGCCCACGGCATTTTGCCTGTCCCCGCCCCTGCTACCGCCCTTATTTTAAAGGGTGTTCCAAACTATACGGGCGAGATCAAAAGCGAACTTTGCACACCAACGGGCGCCGCTTTGCTTAAATACTTTGCGGATGAATTTTGCTCTTACCCCGTGTCTTCTTACGAAAAAATCGGTTACGGTTTCGGAACAAAAGATTTTGATGTGCTAAACTGCGTAAGAGTATTTTTAGGAGAAACGGAAGATAAAAGCCCCGTTTTTGAACTTTCTTTCAACATAGATGATATGACCGCGGAAGAGATAGCCTTTGCCGGCGATTTGCTTCTTCAAAACGGCGCTTTGGATGTTTTTAAATCGCCTGTATATATGAAGAAAAACAGACTTGGCACCCTTGTAACCGTTTTGTGCAAGGAGCAGGACAAGGGCGAAATGGTAAAGCTGATTTTCCGCCATACATCGACAATAGGCATAAGGGAAAGAAGATACAACCGCTTTTGTATGGAACGCGAAATAAGGGAAATATCTACTAAATACGGCAATATAAAGGTTAAATTTTCAAAAGGGTTTGATGTAGAGCGAGCAAAGCCCGAATATGAGGATATATCTTTTGCGGCAAAGAAATATAATGTCACCCTGAAAGAGGTGGAAAAAGCCGTTTTTGAAGCGCTCAAGGAGTAAAAAATGAATACAGAAGAAAAGTACGAATTATTAAAGGAAAACCTTTTGAAATGCGGCTCTTTGGCGGTCGCTTTTTCGGCGGGAATTGACTCAGCGCTCCTAACCCTTACCGCCCACCGTGTTTTAAAGGACAATATGATAGCCGTTACCGCCGTTTCCCCACTGATGCCAAAAGCAGAAATAGAAGCGGCAAAAGATTTTTGTCAGAAAAACGGCATAAAACACATACTTTGCCCCATAGATAATGCTTTGGATAACATAAGGGACAACCCTAAAGACAGATGTTATATCTGCAAAAAGGCAATTATGAAAACTTTGCTTAATGAAGCAAAGAAAAACGGTATAAATCACCTTGCCGAGGGCTCTAATATGGATGACATTTCCGATTACAGACCGGGCGCAAAAGCCATAGCGGAGCTGGGACTTTTAAGCCCTTTAAAGCAAGCAGGGCTTACTAAAGCTGACATCCGCGAGATAGCACGACTGGAAGGCATCCCCTTTTGGAACAAGCCCGCTTATGCCTGCCTTGCAACCCGTTTCCCCTGCGGCAGCAAGTTAACGGAAGAAAAGTTAAAGGCAGTGGAAGCGGCGGAAGATTATCTGCATAATAAAGGACTTCTGCAAATAAGGGTTCGCTGCCACGAGAACCTTGCGAGAATAGAAGCCGCCGATGAATATTTTGAACTTCTTTTAAACAAAGACCTTTTAAAAGAGATTGATTTAAAACTAAAATCACTCGGTTTTCGCTATGTTTCGCTTGATTTAGGCGGATATAAAACAGGCAATATGAACTAAGTTTTAAGCATAAAAAAAGGACACCCTTTCGGGGTGCCCTTTTTTTTATCTGATTAGATTTCTGCAAAGTACTTAATGGTTCTTACCATCTGGCTTGTGTAAGAATTTTCATTGTCGTACCAGGAAACAACCTGTACCTGATAGGTGTCATCATCAATCTTTGTAACCATTGTCTGGGTTGCATCGAAGAGAGAACCGAACTTGATACCTACTATATCAGAAGATACGAGGGGTTCTTCGGTGTAACCGAATGACTGGTTAGCGGCAGCCTTCATAGCGGCGTTGATGCCTTCAACAGTAACATCCTTGCCCTTTACTACTGCAACAAGAATTGTAGTAGAACCGGTCGGAACGGGAACACGCTGAGCAGAGCCGATGAGCTTGCCGTTGAGTTCCGGAATAACAAGGCCGATAGCCTTTGCAGCGCCGGTAGAGTTAGGAACGATGTTAACAGCAGCTGCACGAGCGCGGCGAAGGTCACCCTTTCTGTGAGGACCGTCAAGAACCATCTGGTCGCCTGTGTAAGCATGAACGGTGGTCATGATACCGCTCTGGATAGCAGCATATTTGTTAAGATTGAAAGCCATGGGAGCAAGGCAGTTGGTTGTGCAGGAAGCGGCAGAGATAATCTTGTCTTCCTTAGTAAGAGTACCTTCGTTAACACCGAAAACGATGGTGGGAAGATCCTTGCCTGCAGGAGCAGAGATTACAACCTTTTTAGCGCCGGCATCGATATGAGCCTGAGCCTTTTCTTTTGAGGTGTAGAAACCTGTGCATTCGAGAACAACATCAACATCAAGTTCGCCCCAAGGAAGATCTTTTGCATCCTTTTCAGCATAAATCTTTATGTTTTTGCCATCTACTGTGATGCTTGTTTCATCAGCTGATACGGTGTCAGCAAGAGCATATCTGCCCTGTGCAGAGTCGTATTTAAGAAGATGAGCGAGCATTGCGGGACTTGTAAGGTCGTTAATAGCAACGATCTCATAACGGCTATCGCCAAACATCTGGCGGAAAGCCAAGCGGCCGATACGGCCAAAACCATTGATTGCAACTTTTACCATAATATTTACCTCCAAATATTGTTTGCATTTTCCAAATATTGTTTGCATTTAATATTGTAACCCTTTTTTACAGATATTTCAAGTGGCAAATAGCCAAAAAGTTAAAAATTTATCAATCTCTTTTATTCTATTTGCCCAATAATATGCTCTGCCGCGCGAATTCCGTCCACCGCGGCGGACATTATGCCACCTGCATAGCCTGCTCCCTCGCCCGCGGGGTAAAGCCCTTTTATGTTTGAAAGACCGTTTTCATCCCTTAAAACCCTTACGGGTGATGAACTTCTGGTTTCGGGGGCGGTAAGAACCGCATCACAATCGGCAAAGCCGTTTATTTTTCTATCAAAAAGCATTATCCCTTCCCTTAGACTGTCGGTTACAAAGGGCGGGAAAATTTTTTCAAAATCGCAAAAGGCATAGCGGGGCAAAACAGTAGGTGTAACCTTGCCTATGCGGGCGGTTTTATCATACAAAAAATGACCTACCGTATCAATGGGAACACTGCCGCCTGCCGATAAATATGCCGCTTTTTCTATTTTTTCCTGAAAAGCGCAACCCGACAAAACATCATCGCCGGGGAAATCGGCGGGCTCAACATTTACAAGCAGGGCGCTATTTGCGTTTTTGCCGTCTCGCCTGCTTTCGCTCATACCGTTTACGGCAATACCCTGTTCACTGCTTGAAGCATTTATAACACTGCCGCCCGGACACATACAAAAGGTATAAACTCCCCTGCCGCTTTCAAGATGGACCGCCATTTTATAGTTTGCCGGCGGCAGAGCCTTATGCTTATAAAAATCGCCGTAAAGCGCTTTGTTTATATCTTCTTGCAGATGTTCTATTCTAACCCCTACCGCAAAGGGTTTTCTAATCATTTCCGCATTGTTTTTCTTTAACATTTTAAAGGTATCTCTTGCAGAATGGCCGCAGCAGAGGATGATATTATCGCATTCTATTGTTTCGCCGTTAACAATGGCGCCGCAGATTTTGCCGTTTTTTATTACCAAATCTTCCAAAAGGGAATTAAAACGAACCTCGCCGCCGAGTGTAATTATCTCTTCCCTGATATTTTTAACAACCTTTTTTAAAACATCGGTGCCGATATGGGGCTTTGCATCATAAAGCACCGCTTCATCCGCCCCGTGGTTATAAAACTCTTTTAGCACGGCGCGAAGGCGAATATCTTTAATACCGGTTGTCAGTTTTCCGTCAGAGAAGGTGCCGGCTCCCCCTTCGCCGAACTGAACATTGGAATTCTCTTTTAACTTGCCGCCTGCAAAAAAATCGGCAACATCGCGGCTTCTTGTATCAACATCGCAACCGCGCTCTAAAACAATGGGTTTCAGTCCCGCGCGGGCAAGGGTGAGTGCTGCAAAAATGCCGCAGGGGCCAAAGCCTGCAACTATTGTTTTTTTGGGGGTCTCGGCAGAGGTTTTCCATTTATATTCTTTTTCGGTAAATTCCGCGCAGGATTTTGATTTAAACCTTTTTATATTGTCGCCGATTTTTGCCACTAAAGAAACGCAAAAATGGACATCGCTTTTTCTTCTGGCATCCACCGATTTTCTGTAAAGCTTTACTTCCTTTATATCTTTTAAATCGCAACCGATACTTTTTGCCGCTATGGGTTTCAGATTATTAAAATCGGTATCGAGCGGCAGTTTTAAATCGCTTATTTTAACTGTTTTCATCTTCACTTAACCTATCACAAATAGATTCCGCGGCGCACATGGCACTGCTCCACGCCCATTGAAGGTTAAAGCCGCCGCAATCGCCGTCTATATCAAGTATTTCGCCGATACAATAAAGCCCTTCATCCTTTTCGGACATCATTGTTTCATCATCAAAGCAGGATGTGTCAACCCCGCCGGCGGTGACTTGAGAATTTATATATCCCGTATGGCCTAAAACCTTAAAGCGCAAATCTTTTATGGTTTTGGCAAGATTTTTAAAATCATCCGCCGTTAGCGTGGCGGCGGTATCTGTAAGTTTTAAATTGCAAAGCTTTATAATCGCCTGACCTACCCTTTTGTTGAGCATTCCCGTGAAGAAATCTTCAAGCGGCCTGTCGCAAAGCTCTGTGGCGCGATACCTTATCATATCATAAACGCTTTCATACTTGTAATCGGGCATAATATCAAGGGAGATAAAGCAATCTTTGCCTTTTCTTGCCGCATTGCGTGAAATCTGCATAATCGCAGGGCCCGAAAGCCCGTAATCACAAAAAAGCACTTCATCGCAATCTTCCGCTATCTTTTCATTTTTAGAATAAAGTGTAGCGTTTGCGGTAACCTTTATTCCTTTTAAAGATTTTGTTAAGGTGTTTTCGGTTTTAAGGGGAACAATGGATGGCGAGGTTTCGACCACCCGGTATCCCATCCGCTTTAATATTTCGAGCATACTGCCGTTACTGCCCGAGACTTCGCCGCCCGAAAGCAGGCCTGCCGCTATAACCACATTTGTAGCCTTTATAATCTCATCGCCTGCGGTTATTTTATAGCCGCTTTTGCCCTTTTCTATATTTGTGACCTTATGATCTGTGAGGGTTTTAACCCCGTTTTGGTCGGCAAAAAGGCGCAAAGCATCAAGCACCGCCCCCGCCTGCAGAGAATAGGGGTATGCCCTGCCCTTTTCATCATAATAGAATATTACACCAAGACGGTTGAAAAAGACCTCTGCCGTAAAGGCGTCAAAGGCGGAAAGCGCAAATTTGCAAAAAAGCGGGTTTTCGCCGTGGTACCTTGACAGCGATATTTTTTTATTGGTTATATTGCATCTGCCGTTGCCGGTAGTCAACAGTTTTTTGCCCACGCGCGGCAGTTGTTCTAAAATGCAGACCGATATATTTTTATCGTTCATTTTAATAACATCGGCACAGGCAAGCCCCGAGGCGCCGCCGCCGATTATCGCAACATCAAACATCTGACCCATTAAAAAACACCCTCTTCTTTAATTACTATCTTAATATATCATTTTTTAAATAATTATACAACAAAAAAGAAAACAGACCCGGGTTTCGGGTCTGTTTCCTTTTTAGGGGTTTGAGGAGAATAATTGACCAAAAAGGTCTAAATACTCAAAGGATTGCGGCTTCCTTTTGAGTACATGCTTATTCTACACCATAAATTTTAATAGTCTGTGAACAATTTTTTAATTTTGAAAGAATATTTTTAAAAAACAATGCTCATAATAAAAATGATCGATAAAGCATTTTAAGGAGAAAAGCAATGGATAATGAAAATAAAAACCCAAAAAAGCAAAAAAGGTCTGCCATCGGCTACTATTCGGTTGTGGCTTTTTCACTGGCGGTTATAGGTTCGGTTTCCTGGTTTGCCGCTACTAAAACCACCAAAAAGGATGGATATGTAAGGCCAAAGGCAAGCGAATATCAAAGCGATACAGGCTCATATAATAATACAAAAGAGCAGGAAAATACAGAAAACACAGAAAAAACCGAAAGCGCGGCTAATACTGTAAGTGATGAGCCCTATACCACCGAGAGCAAACCCGCGGAAAATGAAAAGATAAAATATGTTATGCCCGTAGAAGGAGCAATTTTAAAGCCTTTCAGCAGTGTTGATTTGCAATATTCTTCCACCTATGCCGATATGCGACTGCACGAGGGTGTTGATATTAAATGCAATGAGGGAAGCATTGTAAAATCGGCATATAAAGGCACTGTTACCGATATTTTGGATGACAGTCTTTACGGCAAGGTTGTAGTTATTGACCACGGAAACGGCGTAACGGTCAGATACTGCGGGCTTAAAGATATTGCCGTCAAAGCAGGGCAAACGGTAGAAGCGGGCGAACAGATTGCCTTTTCGGGCGAGGTGCCCTGCGAATGCGCCGATGAACCGCATATTCACATTGATGCTATTATAGATAACGAAAATATTTCGGTTTTTGATTTATTAAACTAAATAAAAAAACTGCCCTCCGTAAAAGCGTTTAGGGGCAAAAGAAAAGATGGTGTAAATTTTTCTATACACCATCTTTTTTTATTTATTTGTTTACGGCTTCAAGTCTGTAAATGGGAAGCCCCTCATTTATAAACCTTTCCTCATATTCGGTGACTATATTCCCTTCAAAGCCGCTGTTATGAAGATCGAGCGAAACATTTTGAAGTTTAAACCCGGCACTGCTTAAATTCTCTATGGAATACTCAAAAAAGTGCATATTGTCGGTTTTTTGGTGAATTTCACCCTTTTCACACAAAAGCTCTTTATATATTTCCAAAAATCTCGGAGAAGTAAGCCTATGGGTGGCGTAGCGGTTTTTGGGATATGGACAGGAGAAATTGAGAAAAATTCTTTGAACGCTTTCTGCCTTTAAAAATTTCGGCAGAAACTCCGCCGATGTTCTGAGGAAATAAAGGTTTTTAAGATTTTCCCTGCTTGCCGCTTCCACCGCCGAAACTATAACATTCGGCTCAACCTCAACCGCGAGCAGGTTGATCTCAGGGTGGCGCTTTGCATATTCTATACAAAATCTGCCCTTGCCGCAACCGATTTCAAGGTAAAGCGGGTTATCATTTTCAAAAATGCTTTTTAGGTCGATATATTCTTTTTGCTTGTTTGAGGTTATGTAGTTGCGGTCGGAAATATCGGTGTTTATAAGCAGATTTGATACCTTTTCGAGCCGCTCATCCAAATGCTTTTTCTTTCTGACCCGCATAAATCAAACTTCCTCTGCCGCTTTTACGACTTCGCTTAAATAATCGTTTTCATAGCGGAAAACAAGCCCTGAGTCTATAAGGGTTGCAAGGGACGGGTCGATAGGTGTTTTGGCAAGAAGCGGAATGCCGAGTTCATCTGCCACAGTGCCGCTGCCGGAGCCGAAAATATTATGCTTTTTGCCGCAATCGGGGCAGACAAAATAACTCATATTCTCAACTATGCCCAAAACATTTACATTCATCATTTTAGCCATATTGTATGCCTTTTTAACTATAAGCGACACAAGGTCCTGCGGCGAGGTAACTATTACCGCGCCGTCAACCGGAACAGACTGGAATACAGTCAGCGGAACATCGCCTGTACCGGGCGGGCAATCGATTATAAGATAATCAAGGTCGCCCCAGTTTACATCGGTCCAGAACTGCTTAACCGCCCCCGCGATAACGGGACCGCGCCAGATAACCGGAGCATCCGGGCTTTCAAGCATCATATTAACCGACATAACCTTAACGCCGTTTTCGGCGACTGCGGGAAGAATACCTGTATCATCCTGCATAGCCCTCTTATTTATACCGAAAGATTTCGGTATTGAAGGGCCTGTAATATCGGCATCGAGAATACCGACTGTATGCCCTTTTTTTCGAAGCTCGCAGGCAAGCATGGCGGAAATCATTGATTTTCCGACACCGCCTTTACCGCTTATTACGGCTATAACCTTTTTTATGTTGCTGTTTTTATTTGCGCTTTCTATTAAGCTTTCTTTTCTGCTCTCGCAAGATTTTGAACAGCTTGAGCAGTTTCCGTTACAATCACTCATTTTTAATCACCCAAAGTATTATACCCCTTTATAACTTTAAAATCAATGGGCTTTAAAATAAAGTTTTTATTTGCTTTACAGCCCCCGGCGGTGAATAATAAAACTCTTTTATTCTGTTCCCATTTTCAAAATAGGTTATGGGTATTTTCTCATCGCTTTTAAAGGTATCTATAAGCACAAGTTTTATTTTCATTTTATCGGGGTTTATGCTTTTAATAAAGACGCTCGCGTGCTCGCCGAGTGTTATATCCTGCCGCGGCTCCGCAAGGCCTGCGAGGTTTGGGGTGAGTTCAACAAAAACGCCGTATTCCTCAATACTTCTGATAACCCCCGTTACCGTTTGCCCCGGTGAAAACATTGCGGCATTTTCCTCCCAGGTGCCGAGCAGTTCTTTAAGGCTTAGTGTAATCTTGCCGTCCTCTATGGTTTTTACCACCGCTTTTATAACATCGCCCACGCAAAATCTGTCCTTTGGGTGGGATATGCGGGAAACGGAAATGGAATCGATAGGTAACAGCGCCGCAAGTCCGCACCCTATATCACAAAAAGCGCCGAAGGTTTCAAGATGGGTGACCTTGGCACATATAACATCGCCGGGGACAAGATGGGAAAGATACGCCCTTTGGCACATTTCCTGCGCCTTTTTGCGCGAAAGGGTGAAATGCGGTCTGCCCAAATTATCAAAGGTTTTGCCCGTAATAACAAAGCTGACCGGCTTGCCTACCCTTGAAATAAGCGCAATATCGCGCGTTTTGCCCTCGGCTATGCCGATAGCCCCCTCGGCTCGCGGTATTACCCCTTTTATTCCGCCGAGATCTACATGCAGATTATGTCCCGAATCGCACATTGTGACAATGCTTTCGAGTATTTTGTCCCCTCTTAGCGACAACAGTTTTTCTTTTGAGTTTATAACCATTTGATTTTCTTCGGTATTAAACCTTATACCCTCGGGATAGAATTCTTTCATTTTAATCTACCTTTCCTTGAAAATTTATTCAACCGGTAAATTATATGCAAAAGATATAAAAAAAATGAGACACTGCTTTCGCAATGTCTCAAAAAACATTCTTATTTTAAAAGCCTTCGTATTCCCCTGCGGCAATTTTCTCCGCCATGGCGCTTGCAACGGTTTGCTTATCCTCTTTATAAGTGACGCCGTACCACCTGTCCTCCGCCACGAGAACACGAACCTTTTTTTCTTTATTTTCTATAAGGCTTGATACCACGCTCGGCAAATAGTATTCCGCCTTAGGCTCATTTATGTTCTGCTTTAAAAACAGGCAAAGCCCTTTTTCGATGGAGGCAAAAATATCAGGCTCAAAACCCCACATATTCATTGAAACCACCGTATCGGCGGGCATTTTCTGCCAGGAGCCATCCTCGGTTTTGTAGGCGCAATCTTTAATCTCGGTGCGCTCGGTAACCGATTTTAAATAGCCGTTTTCAGTTTCGCAAACACCGCGCGATACCGTTCCGTTTTCGGTAAGAGTATTGCAAAGGCGGAAGCCCACCATACAATATTCACCGCTTTTTTGAGACAGAAAATCATAAATTTCTTTAAAGGCGTGCTTGCCGTAATAATCATCGGCATTAACAACCGCAAAGGGGGTTTTTACAACATCTCGGCAACAGTAAATGGCGTGACCCGTTCCCCAGGGCTTTTGACGGGTTTCGGGGCAAACAAAGCCCCCGGGCAATTTATCGGTCTCTTGGAAAACATACTCGACATCAATCATTTTTTCAATTCTTTTGCCGACCGTTTCCTTAAAGACCTGCTCGATTTCGTGCTTTATTACAAAAACGACCTTGTTAAAACCTGCCGCTTTTGCATCATAAACCGTAAAATCAAGCAGAGCCTGTCCGCCGGGACCCATAGGTTCAAGTTGCTTTAGTCCGCCGAAACGACTGCCCATTCCTGCCGCCATAACTACAAGTGTTGCATCAATTTTCATTGCCTTTTTCCGTTCCTTTTTCCGCATTATTATTCTCTTCATTTGTAAAACCTTCGGTGCTTTCTTTCATAAACAAAATCTTGAATGTAAGAATAAACAGTTTTATATCAAGAAGCATCGAATAGGTTTCCGCATAAATAAGGTCCATATGGAGTTTATCCTGCGGGGTTGTGTTATACTTTCCGTAAATCTGGGCAAAGCCCGTAAGCCCCGCTTTTACCCTGTGCCGCAGTTCAAATTCGGGATATAGCATTGAGTATTCATAAACATTTTCTATTCTCTCGGGGCGCGGTCCCACAAAGGTCATATCGCCCTTTAATATATTTAGAAGCTGGGGCAGTTCATCCATTCGGCAAGCCCTGATAACCTTGCCGACTTTTGTTATTCGGCTATCATCATTCACCGCTTTTTGAGCGCCCTCCGCTTCGGCGTTCACTATCATCGAGCGGAACTTGATTATATTAAAAATCTTGCCATCCTTGGTAACGCGGTTTTGCTTATAGAAAACAGGTCCGCCGTCATCAAGCTTTATCGCTATGGCACAAGCGATGCTTATCGGCAGAGTTAAAACAAGCATAGCCGCCGAAAGAATAATATCAAGCAGTCTTTTTACCGCTAACTGCTCGGTTGTAAGCCCGCTGTTTCGGCTCATAAGAACGGGGCTGTCCCCCATTTGAACATTATAACTGTTGTTGATTATAATATCGGTTATATCGGGCAAGAGATAGGTTCTTTTTTTGTGTGTATAACAGTAGGAAATAATTTGTTTTTGCAAGTTTTTATCTATTCCGCAGATAACCACCGCATCGTATTTATCAATCTGATGCCTTATCTCTTCCATATCGGTATCATCGGCATTAAGTCCCGCATCTATAACAAACCGCTCGGAAATGCGCCCCATTTTAAGCACCAAATCAAAGCCCGATGTATCGCGGTTGAAGATTGAAAGAACATGCCTTACCGGGTGAATTTTAAAATAAATCACATTGGCGCAATAAGAGCAGACCGCCACTACCGCCACCTGGTAAACAGAGCCTGTCACCAGCGGCAAAACGCTTACAAGTTCTCTTGCGATAAGCGATAGTTCAAGATACATTATCGCGTTGGTAAACACCACCGCAAGCGAAAAACTGTAGATTAGTTCGTGAATACGGAAAATACCTATTTTAAAGGCGCCGTAAAGAACCGAAAAGGTTATAAAAAGCAAAACATAGGAAAGTATTACAACATAGTTGCCCCTGCGGCTGAAAAGCGACTCGGCATAGTTCGATATCCAAACCTCGATAAAGGCGACCGTTACCGCCAAAACTATCATCGCTTTTACAGTAAACATTATTGTTTTTCTGAATTTTAAAAGAGTTTCCGTAAACAGTCACCTCCCCCAAAAAACATAATGCCACAGATTTTGTGTTATAATTGTAATGCGAAGATATAAAAAAGTCAAGTTAATAAAAATTTGTTGATATTTATTATTATATAGTGTATAATACAGATTGCTTGGAGGGATGGATATGAAAACGGCAAAAAGAGTAATCGCCTTTTCTCTTTTGGCGCTATTATGCCTTGCCGTTTCATTCGGCAGTACGGCAAAATTGCCCGAAAGCGTCAATAATACTGCCGCCGTTTCGATTGAAACGCCAAAAACCCCTTCTGATAATGCGGTTGCGAGCAGTGTTCCCGCCGAAAAGGTGGAGTATGATGAAAACGGCGACCGTATAGTTAAAAAAATCGTACATGTCGCTTCTCCCGTAACAAGTGTTACAACCGTGGATGCATTAAACCAAAATGCCGATGGCTCGGGCGCGACTTATGAAGAATATGACCCTACAAAGCCTCTTTCTCCCCTGGCGCAGATTATTTATGATGCTTCAGTTCCGGAGATTAAAAAGGTTTATAACGGAGAGATCGAATACGCCAACACGGGTTTGGTTGATATTTCCGACAGAATGAGCGTTGATGTTCAAAGCATCAGATGGGACCCGACATATAAACCTACCGCTGTTTTTGCGGAAGCCGACAAAATTGTTGCAGACCTTATTAAAGAGTTTTCTGCCGGTGAAGAGGAAGCTAAAGCAGAAGCTATGACAAGGCTTCTTTGCGAATATCCGAATGAGCTTTTCTGGTTTGATAAAACCAAGGGTATGAAATCGGGTCATAATTATTATATCGCAGAGGCATGGCGATATAAAGACGAAAATGATGTAGAAGGAACCTTAGAATATTACTGCATTG
>CAMPCO010000014.1 GCA_946646305.1 uncultured Clostridia bacterium
GTGCTTTTTGTAAGCGGTATCATAAGCCAGCTTACCGCCGCGTTCGGTAAATAATATAATTTGATAAAACAAAAAGCCAAAGGCGAATAAAACGCCTTTGGCTTTTTCTATATTGTGATTATCCTATCGAATACACTTCCGGGAAGAAAATATGGAACAACAGATGAATTGCGTCCTTATCGGTTACATTGCCATCGTTATTAAAATCAACCGACTGATTAACGGGGTAATACTCGGCGAAATAGATATATTTCAAAAGATACACGGCATCCGCATCGGTAACATATCCGTCGTCGTTAAGGTCGCCGCGAAGGTATCCGCCATTTGGAATCCATTTTGCGAACAGGTTGGTGTTTTCCATAATGGGCGCGGTGGGATCGTAAGGTGTGATAAGCGCCCTGTCGGTGTACCATCCGCCGAACTGGGCGTTTTCGCGTGCCGGCTGCGGCGGAAGTCCGAACACACTGCCCTTTGGTACCGTAGCACCGGCGGTATATTCCGTACTTGACGGGTCTAAATACCAGTAAACATTGCACGTTTCCGCGTCGTCAAAGCCCGAAACGGTTACGGTAAGGGTACCCTTTGCGCCGCCGGGAGCGGTGGCTGTAATTGTGACGACGCCGTCTTTGTGGGGAATTAATCTCGCGCTTCTTTTTGAGTTTTCGGCTTTTACGACCGTTACAACGCTGTCGTCGGAGTTCTCAAAGGTAATATCGTCGTAAATATCCGCCGCTCCGGACGGAGATAAACCCGCCGTGATGGTTCTGATGTTGTTTGTAGGCGTAAGGGTAAGGGGATTAGGATAAAAATCAATTTTTGTCGCGTAGACGGTTTTACCCTTTATCGAGACATAACGGCATTGACCTTCGCCCGCGCCGCCTGTACAGTTAAAGCCCACTTCGGGTGTATAGGGTGTTACGGGGTTGGTTTGAGAATTTTCGAATTCGCCTTTTTTAAGTATTTTTACATCGTAATACGTGTTCGGGAAATTATCGCCCCAGGAAGAAATAGCGTCTTGGTTATCCTGTTGAATACATATAAGCTGGGCGTGGTTTTTTATTATCATACTGCCCGAAACTTTCAGCGCCGGATAGTCCTTATCATCCTCGGTCTGGTACGAATGACAGGTAACCTTGGCGTTGTTCCACAAATCAAAATCCGCCGGGTCGCCGTCCATTTCCATTCTTGCGCCGTATCTGCCTTTAAGTACAAACTCGACATCGTCGTTAAAGGAGACCGAGGTGCCGAAGCCTATCATGGCGTCGTTATCGTTATAGGCTTCATTTACGGTAAACTTGCCGTCACCGTAGAAGTTAATATAATTGCGGCTGCCAAGGCAGATACCGTGGGCGGTGGAATAATTGCTGCCCAAACTGTTTTCGCCTTTAATTATTACGGCAATATCTTCGTTTATAAGTATCTGCGCCTTAACAATGCCGTACTGCGTAGAGCCGGTATCGAATACGGTGTAATCGTCCTTTATCATATTGAAGTTGTTGAATACAAGGACTTTGGAGTTTTTGAAATACGGGTCGGCGAGGTATTCGCCTTTCTCAAAAAACTGCACCGAGCCGCCGTCGCCTATAACGTCGCCCTTATTGAGCCTTCCGACCTGCGTGCCGCCTATATAGATGTCAAAATAGGTGTCTTTAAGGCGGTAATTGGAATAGAAATAATAGCTTCCGTCATTGCTATACATATCAGCCACATGACTTCCTATGGTGTGGGTGCCGGTAATACCGGTTATACTTACGCCGTCTTCGGGCGTCAGTATTACTTCGGGACGGTAGTAAAGACCCGTCCTGAACGGGGCGTATTCGTCTTCAAGTTCCCTGAAGGTATTAGGCATACGCTCATATTTCCAAACAAGTTTTGTGGAATAAAGGTCGCTTTCGGGCCCCTCGAAGGTGTAATCGGGGGCTTCGCCCGCCACCGGCTCGGTAATATTAAATTCAAGACTTTTAAGGGCGATTTCGGTTTTAATTTCATAGGTGTCGCTAAACAGAGGGCCTGCAACCTTGTCGATAATATAAAGCATATTTTGGGTTGCAAACGAATTTTTAACGCCGTCGGTGTACGAAGCGGCAGCCGATAAATAGCAGCCGTTAAGGTCGGCAAACGCCCTTGTCGAGTCGACATCGCCCGCTCCATTGGTGTAGCGCATATTCAAAAACGCAATCTGCTCGTTAGCAGATTCGTTTATAACCTTAATATTGCGAAGACTCGGCAGCGAGTAGTTTTCCTCGTCCATAATTACGACTTCGACCGCCCATTCGCCGCTTGATTTTATGGTGCCGCCGTAAAAACCGTACTCGTCGCCGTCGGGATTGCTTTCAAGACAAACCGGCCGGCTCGACTCGAAGGTGCCGCCGTACATTTTAAGGCCTTCATAATTAAAACTTGTATATTCCCCGTAAACGTACTCGCGTAATGTCCCGCTTTCGCGTTTGGGCGCGGCGTTGTAACTTTTATGAGATTCATTTATAAAAACGCCGCCGTAAACCCTAATATCACCGGTAAGCACCGCGGTGGTAAGCCCGCAGTACTCAAGATAATCGCCGCTTTGGTACGGCGTTGAACCGCCATTGTGATAATGGAACTGGTTATGGTCAAAGATAACCTTGCCGTCTACCCATTCACCCTTACTTGAATCGTATCTTCTGCTGTCGCGTATAATAACTTCCGCCGGCTCTCCGGCATATATGTAGCCCGCGCGAATAAGCGCCCTTGTGGTGCCGCGATAGTATAAAGTATAACCGTTAAGGTCCAAATCAACGTCGCCGCCTTTTGCTTCAAGATAACTCGAAGAATCGGCAACGCTTATATCACAGCCCAGCTTAATGTAAATGGTTTTGTCATTGTCGTGGTCGCGGTTAAACACCCTTACAAGGTCCTTAAAAGAGGTCGCCACATAGGGGTGGTATTTGTCGGTATAATTATTGTCTTTACTTGTAACCGAACCTTCGTGTCCGTCAGCGGTAACGATAACGCGCAACTTCTGTACCGGGTAGCTTGCCTTTTGCGATTCGGTAATATTTACCCAGGCGTTTTCGATATCTTCGGCGTCCGAATCATAGTGCTGCCACTGAAGATGCAGCGGCGTGCTTGTACGCTCGTTAAGATATTTAAGGTAATGGCCGTAGGTAACCGTGCGGTCGGAGTTGATTGTGACCGTTCCGCCGAGTGGGTTAGAAGCGGAATATTTCAAATTGGTTTGGTAGACTCTTTCCCGGTATTTGCCGTAACGCTCCGCGGCGATGCATGTGATTTTTACGGAAAAGTATTCGCCTTCTTTATCGGAATTAACCCATTCGCTCATATCAACATATGTGATATTGCCGTTGAGATTATAGGTTTTAAGATGGTGAGATTTATAAAGCAGTTGTACTTCGTAGGTTTCGGCGTTTTCAACCGGGTCGAAAACAAGTACCCCCGTAGGCGAAAGATAGAGGTTTCCGGGATAGCCAAGCACCTTTTCGTATGGGGATTTTATGCTGTGATAAGAATGCGCGATGCTGTCGCCGTACTTATCTTTTACATCTATATTTACCCAGTAAGGGGCGCTGGCGTTTATGTAAAAATAGGGTTTTGTAATAATGCAGGTAATTTTATCTGCCAATTCAAAAGAGCTTTGGTACAGGGTGGTACCCTGGGTCATGCTCCAGTTGAAATTGTATTTAACGGCGCCTTCGACCTTGTCGAAAGTGATGATGTAGTTGTCACCGTCCCATCTGCCTACAAGGTTGGTGAGCTCGGGCATGTCGGTTGCCGCCGCCGGTAAGGTTAAAAGTCCTAACGGCAGTACGCCGATAACAATCGCCGCGCAAAGTAAAATGCTTAAAATTCTTTTTTTCATTTGCAAATCTCCCCTGACTTTTAGGTATAGTTATCCGTATAGATTATAATAATATTTTATAATCTTTACATCAGCCAAAAGGATGATATTACAAAAAAAGAGCGACCGTAATCGCTCTTTTTTTCACTGTTCTTGTTTATTTTTTATGACTATCCCAAGGCCTCTTGCTTCGGAAACGAGTTCCGTGCGGGTCTTAAACCCCGTTTTATCCATAAGATGACCGATATGACTTTTAACCGTTGCCACCGAAACAAAAAGCCGCTTTGCAATTTCGGCATTGGTATCGCCTGTAGTCAGTTCTTTAAGCACATCAAGCTCGCGCTCGGTAAACTCGTGATTTGTAGCGTTGCCTATGTGAATAAGGGGTGTTTTATCGGGGAAAATGCTCTCCCCCGCCATGGTGCGCTCCATAACATCCAGTATGCCGGCTTTCTGCCCATCCTTATACCAAAAGGAATCAACGCCTATTTTTCTTGCGCGCGAAATCCAGGAATATTCGGGCATAGAGGTAACAATAATGATTTTTATATCGGGAAACTGCTTTTTTATCTCTTCCGCCGCATCAAGTCCGCTTCGATCAAGCTCGGTCATAACATCCATTAAGATAAGGTCAACTTTGTTAGCCTTGCAAACCGAAAGCGCCGCCGAAGCGCTTTTTATTGAAAGCAATAGATTAAATTTTTCGCTTGATTTGATATAAATCTCAAAAAGCTCGCGCGGGATATCCTGATCTTCTACAATCAGAACATTGTAAGCCACTTGAAACACCCTCTTTCTTTTTCCGCTTTTAATTATACTTATTAAAAAAATTTTTCACATCAGCCGCCGGGCTGATTTTCAGCCCCTTTCGGAAAGCAGAGATAAAGTGTGAATTTTTCTTTTGCTTCGCAAAATACAGTCGCGCCCTGCCTTTTTGCAAGGACTGAAAGATTATAAAGCCCGCCCGCAAAGCGAATTTCTCCCTCGGGGAGTTTTCCGTCATTTGTAAAGGCGCAGCGGATCTCTTTTTCCGTTTTGTGAGCGGAAATCTCGATTTGTTTTGCATCCGCGTGTTTTGCGGCATTTGCTACCGCTTCTTTAAGACACAGAAAAAACAAACCCCGCTCTTTTTCATTTAGTGTATCTATGAGGCTATTCTTCCAAACAAGCCGAATTTTAAGCGCGGCGGCTAGTTTTTCTATATCGGTTATCTCTTTTGATTCGTTTGAATGATCCGCTTCCATACACAAAAGCAGGGCGTTTTGCTCCCACAAGGTGAAAATTTGATCCATTGTTTTACCATCATCATTTTGCGCCGCAACGGTGGAAAGCATAAGGCGGTTCATCTCATCGTGAATATTGACCTTTGCGTGCAGGATTTCCTGCTTGCGGACAGTATCATCAATATTCAGGTTATACTCTTTAAGTTCAGATTTAAGCCTTGACAAGGCTTCTTTATCCTTTTGAAGGGCTTCGGTTTTGGCGTATTCGACAGTGATATCAGAGGCGGTCAGTTCGTGCAGTCGCTCGCCATCGAGCAGAAGTTCGCGGCGGGTAAAACGCCAACGGTGACCATCTAATGTAAGAATAGACTCTCCCACGGCGCCATAAAACTGGTTGCCGTTTTGCAGAATGCTGCCGGTTGCGGCAATACAGAGCCTGTTCATACAAACATTTGAAAAAAGCACTCTTCCGTCATCTGAAAAGCAACAAATACCGCAAGGTATCTTATCAAGGCAAAACTTAACTGCATCGGGGGTGATGCTTCGTTTTCCGTAACGAATTACGGCGGCGAGATTAATAGCAGCCGCCGGTGTTATCACAAGAAGGGTTAAACTTAAAAAGCCAAACGGCAAACTGCCGAGTTTTTTGCTTAAACTTGCGGCGGAATCGCCTAAAAGATGAATATCAAAAAGCACCTGCCAAATAAAATAACTGATTAAAAGCGGGAGCAGAGCAAACACGGCAAAACGATAGCGTTTTAGCGCAAATGACCTGACAATGCCGAAAAGGCAAACAATCAATAGAGCAAATGCCCAGAGCGAGAAAAGGGACCTTGCAAGTTCGGAAAGAGAAAAGAGAGGTATCATTCGGCTTTCCCCCTTTCGGATACTTTGAAACTGATATATGTCACATCATCCTCACGAACGCACTTAGTACGAACCCCGGCATTTGACAATACTTTGATTTCTTCTTTTGAAAGCATAGTCCTAAGGTTTTCCATTGTAAGTTTGCATATCGCGGCAGTATCATCTGACAAATTGATAAAAACACCGTTTATACAGGAAATATTATCAACAAGAAGCGACCCAAACGCCTCAAACACGGCAAGAGCCGACCCGGCGCTGACCTTTTTGGAAGATGTGTTGTATATCTCGCCCGGAATACCTGCAAAATTCAGATAACGAAGCACTTCCGAAAAGGAAAGGGCAACCTCTCCCGTTTCTATTTCTTTGTTCTCGTAAGAAAGCAGCATCAGGTTTGCAAAGCGCTTGATATAGGAAGCAAAAAGAGTAATTCGCTTGAGGTATTCTTCCCTTTCCGCCTTATCATCAGATAAGCGGGCTTCCCGCGCCAAATCGGTAATCATTTGAGATTGTTTGCGGGTAAGTTTTGCAATTTCATCATAAACGGCGGTTCGCTGCTCTATCTTTGACCGCTTTTCTTTTAAATCATTTTGCAATCGGATAAGTTCTGTTTCTTCCGCAAGTTTTTCTTTTGCTTCGGTCAGTTGATCATTCAAGCGGTCAAGGTCGGTCAAATCATCCTGCCAGAAGCCGAAGCCGCCCGGCAATTCCATTTTATGCAGAACGGTATGCTCCCCTATTCTGGCGCCATCGAAAGAGGTTAATTGCTCCGGGCTCATCAAAGCGGCAGTGCGGGAGGAATATACCGTCACACCCTTACGATCCGTAATCTGCGCGGCGATGGAAAAGGTTTCAAACAGCTTTCCGTATCTCATATTGGTAGGTATAAGACCGAGCTGTATGCAACATTCAAGCACACCCGCCACCATAAAAATCATTGTTTCAGGGAATTCGATTAAATTCGTGCCGTTTATCTTCGGCATTTTTCCCGTAACCAAAAGCACACTCAAAGCAATACCTATTGAAAAAGGAATTGCCATTAGCCAGGCGTATTTTTTTGTACTGTCTATACGGCATTTTTTAACGAGTACTGTTATCGCCGCCAAATAAAGTACATATTGCCAAGCGGTTATAACATAAAACAAGGGGGCGTGGGAATAATCGCTGTTCCAGTTGTGAAAGTTTGTATTAAAACGGAAAACAAGCCCATGCAAATCGTTTGTCAATACGATAAAAATAAGCAAAATGGTGATCGTTCCGACTAAAAGCCATCTTTTTTGAACGCGTAAATCTACTCTGGGAGACACAATCAGCGAAATATAGAACAGAAGCAGCGGAAGCAACAGCATCGGCGCGTAATAAAGATACCAGGAAAGACGCGCGAGAGTATCTACCCCTGCAAAAACACTGTATTTTACGCCGCGAAGCAACAGAAGAAGGAATGCCATCCACGATAGTGATTTCATCATAAACGGCATACCGCCCGACCCGGACACGCGGTATGAGTAGTACCGAATAAGGCAAACGGAAAGGATGAGAAGATAGATTGTGGAAACATTGCGCGTGGGGAAAGCATCGGGAATGATATTAGCGCAAGGTATTATATTGATTGCAAGCAGCAGAAAATAAAGGGTAAGCCGCAAGAGCGTTTTTTTGACCACATTCATTTTGCTTTCCTCCTTTCGCAGTACTTTATAAAAATGAAGCCGATGCAACCTCATAAATGCGAGATTACACCGGCTTTGATTTTAAAAATTTTTATTACGGTTATAATCAAGCTATACTATCTGTTTTATACCAAACGGAAAATGGAAATTGCAAGAATTATAACACCGATTACAACTCGATACACGGCAAAAACTTTAAAAGAGCCGCGCTTTAAATAATTCATTAAAAACTTAATAACAAAAAGCCCTGTTAAAAAGCTTGTTAAAACACCCAGCAAAAAAGCAAGGGAAAATTTAAAGTCGCCTATTGACACAACAAGCGCGCCCGCTATCATCGGGGCGGAAAGCAGGAAAGAATACTTTGCCGCCGACTCGCGGTCAAGATGATAGGCGCGGCCTACTGTCATGGTAATTCCCGAACGGGAAACGCCGGGGATAGCGCCCGCTATTGCCTGGGAGAGACCGATTAGGAAAGCCGGCTTGAATTTAAGTCTTTCAAGGCTTACATCCGACTTTGCGCGTTTATCAACAAGATAGAGCACAATGCCCATAACTATGAGCGCCAAAGAAATTATAATCATTTCTATATTGAGATCGCCGCCGGTTGCTTTTTCTATCAGTTTTTCCATTATCATACCGAGAAGTCCCGCCGGAATGGTGGCTATTACTATGTACCAAAAAAGCCTGCCGTTTGTATCGGCTTTTTTCTTAGTAACCGTGTACCATCCGCCCTTTAAAAGCGAGAGCCAATCTTTGAAAAAATAGACAAGTATTGCAAGCAGAGTGCCCGCGTGCAGCGCCAAATCAAAAGAGGGGCTTATATCCTTCCACTTAAAAAGCCAGGGGAAAATATTGAGGTGCGCCGAGCTTGAAACGGGCAGGAACTCAGTAAGGCCCTGAACTATACCTAAAAATACAGACCTTAAAATTTCTATCATTAAATCAAATCCTTAGAGAATACTTTTATAAAGTTTTATATATTCGCCTGCCGATTTTTTCCAGCTGTTATCGGTCTTCATCGCGCGTGACATTAAAACCTGCCAGCCTTTATTATCGGCAAAACCTTCGGTTGCGCGCCATACAGCTCTTTTAAGCTCTTCCGCATTATAATCGCCAAAGGTAAAGCCATTGCCGGAATTATCACCGCTATCGGTAACAGTATCGTTAAGACCGCCTGTTTTTCTCACAATCGGAATGGTGCCGTAACGCAGGGCGATAAGCTGCGAAAGTCCGCAAGGCTCGCTTCGGCTGGGCATAAGAAAAACATCACTGCCGGCATAAATTCTATGCGCCAGAGCCTCATCAAATTTAAGAACTACCGCAACCCTACCCGGGTACTGCTTTGCTTTTTCGGTAAAATAGTTTTCAAAAGCATATTCGCCCGTGCCGAGAATAACCACCTGAACATTTCTTCCCATAATATCATCAAATGCCGCTTTTACAAGGTCAAAGCCCTTATGCTCTACAAGGCGGGAAACCATACTTATTATGCAGGTATTCTCATCACTATTCAGTGATAATTCCTGCTGAAGAGCCGCTTTGCATTTTGCCTTGCCGCTTATATCCTCGCTTGAAAAAACCGCCGGAATAAGGCTATCGGTTTCGGGGTTATAGATATCATAATCGATACCGTTTACAATGCCGAAAAGTTTATTGCGGCAGGGGTTTAAAATCTTATCAAGCCCGTAAGAATAATAGGGTGTTAAGATTTCGAGCGAATATGTGGGAGAAACGGTGGTTACCGCATCGGCGCTTTGAATGGCGCCCTTTGTAAGATTAAGGCAATCATCAAATTCGATAACGCTATGCGCTGACTCGGGGAAGCCGTAAACATCACCCGCTATTTCCATACCAAACTTACCCTGATACTGGATATTATGTATGGTGTAAACGGTTTTAATGTTCCTATAAAGAGGGTTTTCCCTGTAATAAGCATTAAGATAAACGGGAATTGCCGCGGTTTGCCAGTCGTTGCAATGAATAATATCGGGCTTGTAATCGATATGGGGCAATATTTCCAGCACCGCACGGGAAAAGAAAGCGAAGCGCTCGGCATCATCATAATGCCCGTAAAGCCCATCCCTTTTAAAATAATACTCATTATCGATAAGATAGTAGATAACCCCATCCTGCTTAGCTTCAAAAACACCGCAATACTGGTTTCGCCAGGAAACGGGAACGGTTATATTAAAGAGATATTGCATATTTCGGCGCATATCCTCGCCTATCGATTTATAAAGAGGCATAACAACCCTGCACCCTACCATACGCTTTCTGAGCGCTTTTGGCAGAGCGCCTGCAACATCGGCAAGTCCGCCTGATTTTGCAAAGGGGCACGCTTCACTTGAAACATAAAGAATTTTCATAAAACTATCCTTACATTATTTTATCTTTTTCTATAAAAATATACTTGTTTTCTTTGCCGTTTATTCTGATACCCTTGCCTATTTTGGCATTTTTATCTGAAACAACATAGGAAACGTTTGCATTTTCGCCCACCGTTACACCCTGCATTAAAATGCAGTTTTCAACCACGGCGCCCTTGCTTATCTTAACACCGCGGAAAAGGATACTGTTTTTAACCGTTCCTTCTATAACGCAGCCATCGGCAACAAAACTGTTTCCGATTTTGGAAGAAAGGCCGTATCTTGTGGGCATATCATCACGAATTTTGGTATAAACGGGGCGCTCTTTTGTAAAGAGGTCTTCCCTGACTTCACGCATGAGGAGCGCCATATTCGCTTTGCAATAGGCGTCTTCAGAGTCCATAACCGCCGCAAAGCCCTTATGCTCAAAAGCATAAACCTTAAGGGAACTGAGGTTTTCCGCGATAACATCTTTTTCTATATGCTTTAGCCCCATTTCATAAGCATTTTTAAGAAGCGGGAGCAAAACATCCCTTTTAAATATCATAACACCGAAGGATGTTGCGGCGCGGCCTTTAAACACCTTCGGGAAAGCCGCATCGGTTATTCTGCCTTCGAGATTATAGGAGAAGGTCATAGCGCCGATATCGTTGCGATAATTTTCTATCATCTTATAAAGCACGGTTACATCCGCCTGCTTTTCGTTATGAAAAGCGATAGCGCTTGTAAGGTCAAAATTGCCGACCACACAACCATCATATAAAACAACATTATCGGAATTGCACCGCTTGATAAAATCGATTGCGCCGTACAGCGCTTCGATATACCCTTCATACCTTCGCATACCCTTTTCGTTAAAGGGCGGAAGAATACGAATGCCGCCGATTTTGCGGTCAAGGTCCCAGGAAACACCGTTTTCGATATGGTCCATAAGGGAGCGATAATTTGATTTAACCAGTATACCTACATTGGTAATACCCGCGTTTACAAAGCTCGAAAGAGCAAAGTCTATAAGGCGAAATCTGCCGCCTATCGGCACGGATGCCATTGAGCGGACACGGGTAAGCGGTTCTAAGTTTTCATCATGAGAATTGGCAAAAACTATGCCTGCTACTGCTTGTGTTCTCATAATACCTCACCGCCTTCCATATCTTTGGAAACTGTTTTAGCTGCCGTTACCCTGGCACCTTTTCCTATTTTAAGATTGCCGCCTACAACGGCTATACCGAATTCACCCGGTTTTACCTCGGTCGGGTCTTCGCCTATAGTTGCATTTTCACCTATTACGGTATTTTCCGATATGATGGAATACCTTACCTTAGCGCCCGATTTTATAACACTGCCCGGCATAACAAGGGAATATTCAACGCTGGCGCCCTCTTCTACCGTTACATTTTCAAAAAGAATTGAAAAGTCCACCTTGCCGGCAACCGAGCAACCATCGGTTATAAGCGAGTTTTCAACCTTTGCGGTGTCGGAAATATACTGCGGGGGCATCGCCTTGCCTCTTGAATAGATGCGCCACGATTTATCGGATAAATCAAAATTGATATTCGGGTTTAAAAGGTCGAGGTTTGCATCCCAAAGTGAGTCAACCGTTCCGACATCCTTCCAGTACCCGCCAAAGCGATAGGTCATAAGCTTTTCACCGCGGGAAAGCATAAGCGGAATGACATTTTTGCCGAAATCGTTGCTTGAATCGGGGTTATTATCATCCTCTGTAAGATATTTTTTAAGTTTGTCCCGGGAAAAAACATATATACCCATTGAGGCAAGCTGACTTTTCGGGTTTTTGGGCTTTTCTTCAAACTCATAAACACTGCCGTCAGGATTTGTATTCATAATACCGAAGCGCGACGCTTCATCTATCGGAACTTCAAATACCGCGATTGTGCAGGCGGCACCTGACTCTTCGTGGGCTTTTATCATTTCGGAATAGTCCATCTTATAAATATGGTCGCCCGAAAGAATTAAAACAAGTTCGGGGTCGTATCTTTCGATAAACTCTAAGTTCTGGTAAATGGCGTTTGCCGTTCCTTTATACCAGTCGCCGCCCTTTTGACCCTGATAAGGAGGCAGAATATGAACGCCGCCCTCTATTCGGTCAAGATCCCACGGCTTGCCCGAACCGACATAGTCATTTAATTCAAGCGGCTTATACTGGGTTAAAATTCCCACCGTATCTATGCCTGAATTAGAGCAATTTGAAAGCGGGAAATCTATAATTCTGTATTTTCCGCCATAGGGTACTGCCGGCTTGGCTATTTTTTCGGTAAGCACACCAAGTCTGCTACCCTGTCCGCCTGCAAGCAGCATTGCCACGCATTTTTTCTTCATTGCGGTTTCATCCCCTGTTTTTCTTTTATTTTTCTTCCTCTTAAAGCCGGAACCTTTATGTAACTAACCGACATCGCCGGTATGTTAAGCGAAATGGAGTTTTCATATCCGTGCATCGGTATTTTTTCGGAAACATACTCCTGCTTTCCGAAGCCTTCGCCGCCGAAAGCTATATCATCACTTGAAAAGACAAGGCGGTAGACACCCTTTCTTTCCACACCGATGCGATAATTCTCGTGACTTTTAAACAGAAAATTGCAAACACAGATTATTTTATGCCCGCTTCTGTCGGTTCTGACAAACGAGATAACACTCTGCTCGTTATCATCGCTTGCTATCCAGGAAAAGCCTTCCCAGGAGAAATCGTTTTCCCAAAGCGGACTGTTTTTAAGATAAAACTTATTTAGCGCGCGCATATATTTTTGCATATTCTTGTGCGCGGGATAATCAAGCAAAAACCAATCAAGCGCCTTTTTATAGTCCCATTCGATAAACTGCGCAAACTCCTGCCCCATAAAGAGCAGTTTTTTGCCGGGGTGCGCCATCATATAACCGTAAAAAGCCCTTAGTGTTTTAAACTTTTCTTCATAAGAGCCGCAAACCTTATTTATCATAGAGCATTTGCCGTGAACCACCTCATCGTGGGAAATAGGCAAAATAAAGTTTTCCGAAAAGGCATAGAAGAAAGAAAAGGTTATGCAATCGTGATTATCTTTTCTGAAAAACGGGTCAAGCGAGATATAGCGAAGCATATCGTTCATCCAGCCCATATTCCATTTAAAGTTAAACCCGAGACCTCCATCGTAAGGCGGTTTTGTGACCATAGGCCAGGCGGTTGACTCTTCGGCTATCATAAGCACATCGGGGTCGGCGCTGAATGCCGCGGAATTGACCTGTCTGAGTAGTTCCACCGCGTCAAGATTTTCCCTGCCGCCGTAAGAATTAGGCAGCCATTCGCCATCTTCCCTTGCGTAATCAAGATAAAGCATAGAAGCCACCGCATCAACCCTCAGCCCATCGGCGTGGTATTCTTTTATAAGGCAGGTGGCGCTTGAAATAAGGAAACTCATTACCTCAGGCTTTGCAAAATCGAAAACACAGGTTCCCCACTCTTTATGCTCACCGCGGCGGGGGTCGGCATATTCATAACAGGGTGTGCCGTCAAACCTATAAAGCCCGAATTCATCCTTCGGGAAATGGGCGGGCACCCAATCGATAATAACACCGATGCCGTTTTCGTGCATAATATCAACAAAAGCCTTAAAGTCATCGGGCGTGCCGTAACGAGAGGTCGGGGCGAAATAGCCCGTCACCTGATAACCCCAGGAGCCTTCAAACGGATACTCGGTTATGGGCATAAGCTCAACATGGGTATAGCCCATATTTTTGGCATACTTTGAAAGCTCTTTTGCCGCTTTATTATAGTCAAAGGGGTTGCCGTCGGGGTAACGCTTCCAGGAGGAAAGATGAACCTCATAAATATTTACAGGCACATTATAAACGCCCTTTTGGTGCTTTTGCTTGTACCACTCATCATCATGCCAGGTGTAGTTTGAGCAAAAAAGCTTTGAACTGTTGCCGGGCGGGGTTTCATAGTGGCTTGCGACAGGGTCGCTTTTAAGAACCGTTTTGCCCGCATTATCTTCAACGGCATATTTATAGTTATCAAAGCATTTAAGCCCTCTTACGGTTGTCTCCCAAATGCCGCCGCCTATCTTAGACATACGGTCGGCATTTTTATCCCATCCGTTAAAATCGCCCACAACGCTTACACTCTTTGCATTTGGCGCCCAAACGCGGAAAACGGCGGTGTCCCCACTTAGAAAAGAACCCAGCCATTTATAAATATCGTTATGGATCATTTTTCCAAAGTTTTCAAAGTATTCCTTCATTTTTTACCCTCTAATAATAGAAATATATGGTAACTCTATTATATTATAGCAGAACTAATACGCGATTTCAACAACTTTTATGGTAAAAATTTATAATTTTTTGTCAAATTTAACAAGAATTGTCTCCTCGCCTATAACCTCTATACTCTGCCAAGGGATGGTGATATCATCTTCTTTGCCGAAAAGCCCCAAGGCTTTGGGTCTGCCGAAGATGATTATTGAGGTCAGATTACCGCTTACGGTATCAAATTCGATATCGGAAAGAAAACCTATAACCGTGCCCGATACTATATCCACCACCTGTTTTTGTTTCATTTCATCTATTCTGCAAATCATAATAATACCCCCATTTTAAATTATATGATTAAAATGCGGGTTTTATTATCTATAAAAGCGCTATAAGTAAAGCTACAACACCTGCAATACCGAGGGCTATGCTTAAAAGGAAAACCCTTCGCCTTATTATTCGGCGGCGGCGAAGCGATTTTTTGCCGCTGTTTACTTGGTTTTTGCAAAGAAAAACAAATTTGTCGGTCTCCTTTAAAAGCCTTTTGGCGCTTAGGTTGCAAAACGAGGGAGATACATAAAACACAATGCGTTCAAAAATCTCACTGCCGGTATCGTTTATCTCAATAATGTTTTTGTTTACGCCTTTAACCATACGATGCACCACTTTCTTTTAATAGTTTAAGTTTATTTTGGTCAAAAGCGGCATTTTGTATTCAGTTTACATAAATTCGGTGGATAAATCGGTGGAAAAGATTAAAAACTCCGCTTAAAAGCGGAGTTTTATCTGTAAAATAATGTATTATTTTGTCGGTTTATGTAAATCGGAGTTTTGGCTCATAGTCAAAAAGTTTATACTATCCTCCACCGAAAAACGGCTATCACCGAAATCTTTGTTGCCGGCATTTCTGTAATCATACATAAAGCTGTAATTTTTTAGCTTTTCGGTAAGGTCTGCGCAGTAATCTTTTGTGGCGCTTATCAGTTTTTCCGCCATTTCCTTTCCGTGCTTGCGGCAGGTCTTTTTGTTTATGCCGCCCATAATTTTCGCAAAATGCGGCAGGCAAAAATGCGGCTGGGCGTTGAATAGTTTTCTGAAGTCTTCCTCCTGCTCATAGAGCCTGTAAACGGTGGCAATCATTCTTTCCTCGCCCCAGGCGATTTTATCGCAGATAAAGCAGGAATTTACAATATCGTTTGCCTTTTCCGCCGCGGTTTTCGGAGAAAGTCCGCTTATGAGACAATCGGCGGAGATTTCGGCAAGATGGGTGTTTAGCATAAGAGAAAGCTGCAACCTGCCGTTATGGGCGAGCATTTTTTCAAAATGGTCGGGACAAAAGCCATGCTTATTGGTTTCTATTCTTACATCGCTTTCCATCATGGCATCCCCCATAATGAAGTTTATTATCCTTTCTTCCACCGTTTTATGCATTCGGCAAAAAGGACAACCATCGGTTACCTCAAAAACTTCGGACACAGGAATGGTGCAAATATCCTGACGCATAATTTACCTCCTCTTTTACACTTGTAAAAGATTGTTTTTTAATGTATAATTTCCACAAAGGGGACGATATTTTTGAACGATGTTATTTTTGAAAACAATCGTATTATTATAGATAATGTAAGCCATTTTGATTTGGCGCAGACCCTTGACTGCGGTCAGGCTTTTCGCTGGAAGCAGGATGAAAAGGGTCACTGGTGCGGCATTGCCGCGGGGCAGTTTGCCCGCCTTTACACCGAAAACGGCAAAATCATAATAGAAAACATTTCAAAAGAGAGTTTTAAAAACTTTTGGGAAAACTATTTTGACCTTAAAAGAGATTACGGCGAGGTTATTGCGGAAATATCCGAAAACGAAAAAATCGCCGCCGCCGCAAAAATGGCAGGCGGAATAAGAATACTTAACCAAGAGCCGTGGGAAGCGCTATGCTCCTTTATAATCTCCCAAAACAACAATATTCCGAGGATAAAAGGAATAATCGACCGCCTATGCGAAAACTTCGGTGAAAAAATATACGGCGGTTACACCTTCCCCACCGCTGAAAAACTATCAAAAATGCAGGCGGAAGACCTTGCCGTTATCAGAAGCGGCTTTAGGGCGAAATATATTATCGATGCGGCAAAAAAGGTTGCAAGCGGTGAAATTGACCTTGAAGCGCTGAAAAATACCGACAGTGAAACCGCCGCCGCAAGCCTTATGACCATAAAGGGCGTAGGGCCTAAGGTTGCCGATTGCGCCATGCTTTACGGGCTTTCCCACATAGAGGCTTTTCCAAAGGATGTTTGGATAAAGCGGGCACTGGCCGAATATTTTGACGGCTCGCTTCCCGATTGCGCAAAGAAATATGCCGGCATAGCGCAGCAGTATATTTTTTATTACATAAGGCAAACCTCATAAAAGACTTAATCCCGATATAAATCGGGATTATTTTTTTATTTGGCTTTTGCCTTTACAAGACCTATTTTATTCAAAACAAGCATTGCCGCCACTAAAAGCGCACCGCAAACTATAAGGGATATCCAGGGGTTTGCGGTAAAGCCGACAATGAGATAACCGATAGCGCAAATAACCGCCACAAGGGTTGAATAGGGCAACTGGGTTTCAACATGGCGAATATGCTCACATTCTGCCCCGGTGGAGGCTAAGATTGTGGTATCGGATATGGGCGAGCAGTGGTCGCCGTAAACCGAGCCGGCAAGCGTTGCACCGAGCGCGGGAATGAGCAGATATCCCGCATTATCAGCCGAACAAATCATAGTTACAATGGGAATAAGAATACCGAATGTTCCCCAGGATGTACCCATAGAAAAGCTCATAAGAGCGGCTACTACAAATATCAAAAACGGCAGGAAGCCGAGCGGAAGGCTCGAATTGCTTACAAATTTTGAAATGAAAATGCCTGTACCTATAAGCTCGCGGCAAACACCGCTGAGGCTCCAGGATAAAACAAGAATAAGCATCGGGGAAACAATATTTGAAATACCGCCGACAATATTCTTTATAAAATCCTTAGGCTTCATAATTTTTCTCGGGATATACAAAAGAAACGCCGTGATAATTCCCGCGAAAGCGCCTATCGTAAGACCGGCGGTCGGGTTATAGCCGATGGCTTCCGAAAAGCTGACGCCCGAAAAGAAACCGCCGACATAAGCCATACCGAGAATAGCGCAGATTATGAGAACCACAATCGGCAAAACAAGGTCTATCACCTTGCCGCCGGGGGTTTTGTTTTCTTTTTCTGCCTCGGTTTCAAAGCCCTTTATATCAGCCGCTTCCTCGGCTTTTTTCATAGGCCCGAAATCGCAACCTGTAACCGATATGAATATAACCATTGCAATGGTTAGCAGAGCATAAAAATTATAAGGAATTGTGGAAAGGAATGTATTAAAACCGTTTTTCTCACTTACCTCGCTTGCGACCGCCACCGCCCAGCTGGAAACGGGGGCGATTATACAAACAGGCGCCGCAGTGGCATCTATTATGTATGCAAGTTTTTCGCGGGAGATACGCAGTCTGTCGGTTATGGGGCGCATAACCGTTCCGACCGTAAGGCAATTAAAACCATCGTCAATAAAAATCAATACGCCCAAAAGCGAGGTTGCAAGCAGCGCCGATTTTTTGTTTTTAAGGCGTTTTCCCGCAAAGCGGCCATAGGCTTCACTGCCGCCCGATTTTGCAACAAGAACTACCACCGCCCACAAAAGTGACAGGAAAACTATCATATAAGCGTTGCCCGAAATTCTGGAAGAAATCATATCAAAGGTGGTAGTAAGCGCCGATGCTAAACTGTGACCGCCTGCAAAGGTGAAAATAAGAACACCCAAGATTACGCCTATAAACAAAGAGGAATAAACCTCTTTTGTTATAAGCGCCAGTATTATGGCAACAAGCGGAGGCAGTATCGACAAGACACCTGTTTCAATCATCTCAACTTCCATTTCTCTACTCCTGTTATATTGATTTATTATAGAGGTATTTTAGCATATAATAATATATTTATCAAGGAAAAAAGCCACCTTGCAGGTGGCTTTTAATTATATAAGCGGAATTAGCAATGATTTATCTGTTTTGAGAATATCATCCTCTATCTCGTTTATCTTTTTTATTTCATCAACATCGGCAAGATAATCTCTGGCTATATCCCATAGTTTTTCACCTTTTTCGGCAAAATAGACCACCATTGCGCAGTCGCTCTTTTTAGTTGCGGCATTCTCTTTATTTACGGTAATATCGGTTAAAACGCCTATCCGTTTGCATTCATATACCGCGCCAGATACCGCAAGTTCAGCCTTTACCTCCGCTTCCTCCTCACCTGAAAGCAGATAGGAAACCGATGTTACGGTGATATCGGGGTCGGAATAATAATCATCGCCATCGAATTTTGTACTGCGCGAAAACTCAAAAGGAATTTCCCGCTCGGCGAAAAGCGGCGTATTGTTTTCATCAAAATAGAGGGCGTTTAAGGTCAAAACACCATCGGCTTTAAGTGTGCCGTCATTAAGCCTTGCAGAGTAGTTTTTTATTTTGCACCAAAGGTCAATCATTTTGGTAATTCCGGGCAAATTTAAGGTCTGTTTTGCCGAAAAGTTTTCATTTATGTTTTCTACAACCCTCTTAAAGGTCATCTCTGTTTTTTCGGTGGTTATTTCATATTTTCTTGAATAAGCGTCCAGGCAAATCATCTTATCTTCTGTGCAGTAGGTATTGGAAGTAAGAAGCAGCTTTGCATCCACCGAAAAGCTACGCAGTTTCCCTTCCTCATCCGATTTGGGTTTAATTTCAAACTGGGAAAGGCGGGCTGACGTTTCATTCCCACAGTTTTCGGTATTTGTTTCGCTTTCTATCATTGTGCCGAAAGGCAGGGTTTCTTTTATAGAGTCTATTTCGCCGTCATCATTACAGTATAAAAGATTTACAAAGAGTTCGCCTTTAACCATTATTTTACCCGCAATCAACTTGCTTTCGGTGATAACAGGCTCGCCCGAATATCTTATTATGCAGTTTATATCTTTTTTGGCAGAGCCTATCTCTATTTCCTCTTCCAAATCAAGGCTTTTTTCATTACAGGAAAGAGGCGTATTGGCGCTGATGTTTTCACACAATACGCAAACATCATCAAAATCTGTATCGGTTATAATCTCTTTTTCGGTCTTTTTTGTAACCTCTGCGGTAACGCTTACCGCGGCGTGAACATCGATTTTTCTCGCCGTTACCGGTCGGCAGTTTATATAATCGGTTTTTGATGTAACGCAGGTGCAAATGCCGCTATCGGCTGACGACACCTCAAAACTTTTTGAAAAAAGATAGCGGTATTCATAGGAATTGAGCATATTGCCGTCATCAACATAGATAACGGTTATAACCGCTACCCCCTCTGCCGAAAGGGTGTTGCCGTTTGTGCCTTTGCTTGTGATATACGGCACACACTGGCATTTTAAAATTTTGGCTATATCGGGGTAGTATTCCGGCAAACTGAAATCTACATCAATCGCCTGTTCAAGGGTTTTGTTTAGTATTGTTTCATTATCGAAAACCGAACTTTTAATTATTTTATCTTCCATAAAAACACGCTCCTAAAAATTTATCCCGTTTTAAATATATTCGTGTTTGTCTTTCGGTATGCAAAAAACCACCCCGGTTTTACGGGGTGGTTTTTATTATAGAAGATTATTCAGTTCGGTTATATCGGTTATGCGGTAGGTCGGCTCAAAAAGCTTTTCCTCACCGAAACCATCAAGCCAAACGGTATCAAACCCTGAATCTATTCCGCCTTTGATATCGGATGTCATTGAATCGCCGACAACGAGTATTTTTGATTTGTCCTTTTCCCCAGAATGATTGTAAACAAAATCGAAATATTCTCTGCTCGGTTTTTGAGCGCCGGCGGTTTCCGATACAAAAACATCATCAAAGAAAGGCGCGAGCCCAGACTCTTCTATCCTTTTATATTGCGTTTTTGCAACACCGTTTGTAGTTAAATAAAGGCAATACCCTTTTTTCTTAATTGCAGACACGGTTTCCATAGCGCCGGGAAGCAGGAAATGGCAAGAAGAGAGCAAAAGAAAATAATCATGGTTTAAAGCCACGGGGTCTCTTTCCTCCCCCATCGCTTCAAGAGTTTTCTTAAAGCGCAGGGTTAATATCTCTTCCTTTTTCTTTTCTCCCCTTTCAAAGCTCTCCCAATGTTCTTTATTGATTTTTGAATAAAGGGCTACTGTCTTTTTTGAATTATCAAGCCCGTATTTTGAGAAAAGTTTTTCTATGGCATAACTTTCCGCCGCATAAAAATCAAGCAGGGTATTATCAAGGTCTAAAAACAGTGTTGTGTATTTTTTCATAGTTTATCGGCGAGTTCCTTTATATATGCCTTAAAGCTTTCGCCTATTTCTTTATGAGAAAGAGCCACTTCAACATTGGCTTTCATAATGCCGAGCTTATTGCCCATATCATATCTTGTGCCGCTGAAATCAACACCGACCATATCGCCTTTTCTCGCAAAAGCCGCCATAGCATCGGTAAGCTGAAGCTCGCCGCCCGCGCCAAGGGGTGTTTTTTCAAGAATATCGAATATTTCGGGCTTTAAAACGCATCTGCCGAGAACCGAGAAGTTTGAAAACTTGGTTTCAAGGGTGGGTTTTTCAATCATATCGGTAACATCATATTCGGTATCGGACAGCGGGTCGATTTTAAGAGAACTGTATTTAACGATGAATTCATCGGTAACCTCTTTTATACCGACAACATTCTTGCCGTATTTTTCATAAGCATCGCAGAGCTCCTTTGTTGCGGGAACATCGCCCAAAATAACATCATCGCCGTAAAGCACCGCAAAAGGCTCGTCTCCTACAAAGCCGCGAGCGCGAAGCACCGCATCGCCAAGACCTTTTGTTTCCTTTTGGCGGATGAAATAGATATTTGCAAGGTCGGTGGACTCTTCAACCGATTTTAAAATTTCATCCTTGCCCTTTGCTTTGAGATTATATTCAAGCTCAAAGGAATGATCGAAATGATCCTCTATAACACCTTTGCCGCGATTGGTGATGATAAGAATATCCTTAATACCTGCCGCCGCCGCTTCTTCAACTATGTACTGAATAGCCGGCTTATCGACAATATTAAGCATCTCCTTCGGAACAGATTTTGATGCGGGTAAAACGCGGGTGCCGAGACCTGCCGCAGGGATAATCGCCTTTGTGACTTTCATAAATATATCCTCCTAAATTTTAAATGACATTTATAAAACCGCTTATGACATCAGCCAAAACATTGGTGGCTATCAAAAGCAGAATTCCAACCCAAACCATACCGCTGTTTGTTCCGCCGATAACGGAAAGCGCCAACCTGTAATACCTGGGGTCGGCATTTTTTGAGCGATATTCCTTAATCTTTTTTACAACAAAGTTTTTATACATATTAACCGAGAACATACCAAGCAGTATCGCCGACAAAAGATGGACAATTCGGTTTATATTTGTTGCAAGCTCATACCGCCAGGTGCTCTGCGCTTTGATTATATCATTTAAAGCCGCATTGACATCGGTTATGGGCTTATCAAAAAGATTTTTATAAATTCCTATATCGCCTTCGAGAATTACAATACCGATTGTTATAACCGCGCCGATAAGCGAAAACAGAAAAGCCTTTTTATACATCTTGCGATAAAAGAACCAAAATGCCGCGCCGAAAGGCCCGAACAAAAGGGACAACACCGCCACCGGCCAGCAAAAACTCAGTTTTGAACCGGAAGCCTGCATACTTTGAAACTTATCTAAAAACCTGTTTGCTTTTTTACCTATAAAAAGCGCTATTTCTTCACTTTTTATGCCATCGATATTATCAAACGCTTCGCCGAATGTGTTATCTTCCGGCATAGAATTCTCATAAACAGGCTCTTTTTTTTGCTCGCTTGCAATTTCTGATTTTAGGTGTTCTTCCCCGTGAAGTGCTGCGCCGCAGTTTTTACAGTATTCAAACCCCTGTTCGTTTTCGGTACCGCATTCGGTACATATTCTTTTTTCATCCATAAAAACACCGCCTTAAATAAAAAGACTGTATAAAATTCCGGGCAGATATTCCACCGCGAAAACACCCACTAAAAACAGGATAAAGTTTATCCCGCCCTTTTTGCGGAAATCTTCTTCAATATCAACGCTTTCGCGTTTTATCTGACTGATGGTGGAAATCGAATGCTTATAGTAAAAATAATCACCGAATATTCCGCAGATAAGCCGCAGGATAATGTTTATAAAAACGCTCACCGCCGCGCAGATTACAGCCGCATTTCCGATTTTATCAATATTTTGAGAGAGAATATTATAAACCTCGGAATAAGAAGCCAAGCCATCGGGCATAAAGGACTCGGCAACAGTGAGAAATGGCATTATAAGAATGGCAAGCGCCATTTGAACAACGCCGATAAGCGCGCCTTTTAAATACATCTTTCTCGATAAAAACCAGCCGCAAGGGAACAAAAAAGCAAACCAGTTAAAGGATGTTTTTTTGCCGAGTTTATTTGCGGCAAATTTAGGAATATATCTTTGTGAATTGGAAAAAACAAACCGCTTTGCTTCATCGGCAGTTACCTTTTCGCCAAGGTCCAAGTCTCCCGGGACACCGCCCAAAAAATCAAAAGAAAAGAAACTGTTACCCGTTTCCCTGTTTGCCGGAACACCGCAAGCGGGGCAACTTTTTTCCTCCGCCTTATAAACAGTGCCGCACATCGGGCATTTTATTTTTTCCGAATTATCGCCATTTGAAGCATCGGGGGCTATAACCGCCCTGTTTTGCTCAAAATTATACTGGCTTTCGGTGCCGTGCTTATCTTCCATAGCGCAGTGACCGAGCGCATTATAGCATTCCCTATGATGCGGCGCCCCGCATTCGGGACAAAAAACAACATCATCTTCATCAAATAAATAAGCGCCGCAGGAAACACATTTTATCTTTTTGCCGTCAAAGCTCATACCATAGCTCCTCTGATTTCATCTGTCTTTTCAAATAGTTCTTTAAAATAATCTTTACCGTAATTATGGTATTCCCCGTTTTCTATCATTTTACAAAGTTCATCTTTTGTAACCCATTTGGCACGGGATACCTCCGCCTCTTGAAGACACAAATCGGAAACATCCACATCGGTTTTGATAAGGTAAACATCAAGAAGTGAATTCCGCCTTTTAAGTCCGAATAGTTTTTGCAAAGTCTTGCTATCCGATTTTATACCGAGTTCTTCAAAAAGTTCTCGTGAAGCCGCGGTGAAAGAGTCTTCACCCGAAACGGCGGCGCCGCCTGTTGCCGCCCATTCGCCCGGCATAAGTTTTTTACTTTCCGCCCTTTTCTGAATTAAAAAATTGCCCGAGGATGAGATTATCCATATATGAACAACCAAATGATACTCGCCCGATTTAAGAGAAGATCTGCCGCGAACTATCTTTTTCCCCGTTTTTTCACCTGAAGCAGAATAAACATCCCACAATTCTACGCTCATACCCGCTTTGCGACCTCGCCTTGTTTTTTATAAATACTGCCGCCCGGCACAACGCCGCGAACGGAAGAAAGCGGATAAACACTTGAGTTTCTGCCGATTACGGTGCCGGGGTTTAACACACTGCCGCAACCGATTTCCACATAGTCGCCTAAAAAAGCGCCGACCTTTTTAAGATTTGTTTCTATATTTTCTTTACCCTTTATTACAACATTTGTTTTATCCGATTTAACATTTGATGTTATGGAGCCGGCACCCATATGGGAGCGATAGCCCAGTATAGAGTCGCCGACATAGTTATAATGCGGAACCTGAACATTATCAAAAAGGATAACATTTTTAAGCTCGGTAGAGTTGCCTACGACACAGTTTTTGCCGATTATTGCCTTTCCTCTTATAAAAGCGCAGTGGCGAATTTCGGCATTCTCATCTATAATGCAGGGGGCGGCAATATGCGCCGTTTCGGCTATTTTGGCGCTTTTTGCGGCAAAAACGCCGGGCTTTATCTCGCTGAAAACCGACTTATCGAGTTTTTTTGAGAGTTCTTCAATAAAATCGCCTATACGGGGTAAAACTTCAAAGGGATATTTAACCCCGCTAAAAACATCTGCCGCTATTGTTTTTTCAAAATCAAAAAGATTATTTACATATATGCTTTCCATATTAAACCTACTTTCACGGGTTCTTTAAAATCATTATACCAACAAACCATAATTTTTTCAACAATTTATGTTAAGTACTTGTAAAATATAAAAAAATATATTATAATACTTTAAAACAAAGTTATTTGCGTATTGCGTCGTGCGAATGGGCGGGTCCTGTGCGATGGGAAACTGCGAACCATGTCAGGCGGGGAACCGAGCAGCATTAAACAGGATCTCCCGTGCGCGCAGTAAATCGGCTCATTCGTGCGACGCAGTACGCAAGTTTTTTATATTGAGGTGAAATAATGGCATATCAGGCGCTTTACAGAAAATACCGCCCTAACACCTTTTCCGATGTTGTTGGTCAGGACCACATAACCAAAACTCTTAAAAGCAGTGTTAAGGATAAGAAAACCGTTCATGCTTACCTTTTTACGGGTACTCGCGGAACGGGTAAAACCACCTGCGCTAAAATACTTGCCAAAGCGGTCAACTGCTTGAATTCACACGATGGCGACCCTTGCGGTGAATGCGATATATGCCGCGCCGCACAAGATGGCTCGCTTACCGATATTGTTGAAATAGATGCCGCTTCCAATAACGGTGTTGACAGTATAAGAGAACTTCGCGACCAGGTTAATTTCCCGCCGGTTGAAGCAAGATACAGGGTTTATATTATAGATGAGGTTCACATGCTTTCCCAAGGGGCATTCAATGCGCTTCTTAAAACGCTTGAAGAGCCGCCTGAGCATGTTATCTTTATTCTCGCCACAACCGAGGTGCACAAGCTTCCCGCGACTATTCTTTCCCGTTGCCAAAGATTTGATTTTAAACGAATTGATGATGATTTTATCGCCGCAAGGCTTAAATATGTTGCAGAGTGCGAGGGGCTGAACATTGATGAAAACTCCGCCAGGCTTATTTCCGGCATTTCGGATGGCGCTTTGCGTGATGCCCTTTCCATTCTCGATTTATGCGCCGCAACGGGCGGCGATATAACCGAGGACACGGTATTCAATGTTTGCTCGATGGCGAGCAACGAATATCTTATCCGCCTTGCCGATTGCATTAAGAGAAAAGACACCGAGGGTGCGCTGACGCTCATTGACACATTGCACGGCTTATCGGTTGATATGCACCGCCTTTTGGAAGAGCTTACAACCCATTTCCGCGATATTATGATTATAAAGACGGTTAAATCGGGCAGGCTGCCTATTGTATGCTCTGCTTCTCACCTTGCCGCCCTTAAAGAACAGGCGGAAAGTTTTGACCTTAAAGAAACGGTTGCAATCATTGATATTTTGCGTTCTTATTGCAGTGAAAGCCGCGACCAAAACGGCAGAATAACCGCCGAAATGGCTATAATAAGGCTTACAAACCCGGAAATAAGGAACGACCTTCAAAGTCTGGAACTGCGCGTTGCCGCTTTGGAAGCGGGCAATGCTAACGCTGTCGCTCCTACAATCGGCAGTGCCGCTGAAGCAGAGCCTAATAAAGGAAAAGCAGAAAAGGTAAAGGCGGCAGAGCCTGTTAAACCCGAAGAGGTGCCTTATGAAGCACCCGCCGAGGAAAAAAATG
>CAMPCO010000015.1 GCA_946646305.1 uncultured Clostridia bacterium
TGGTCGTCTTCCTTATCAATACTGTAAGCAAGAGCGGCAGCGGTAGGCTCGTTTATAATTCTCTTAACTTCAAGACCTGCGATTTTGCCGGCATCCTTTGTTGCCTGTCGCTGAGCGTCTGTAAAGTAAGCAGGAACGGTGATAACCGCTTCTTTTACCTCTTGACCGAGATAACTTTCGGCATCAGCTTTAAGCTTTTGAAGAATAATTGCGGAAATTTCCTGCGGGGTGAACTTTTTATCATCTATTGTTACTGTATAGTCAGAACCCATTTCTCTTTTGATAGAGCTTACTGTTCTTTCGGGGTTGGTAATAGCCTGGCGCTTTGCAACCTGGCCGACCATTCTTTCACCCGTTTTTGAAAATGCTACAACAGAAGGGGTTGTTCTTGCGCCTTCGGCATTAGCAATAACAACAGCTTCGCCGCCTTCCATAACTGCTACGCAAGAGTTTGTTGTTCCAAGATCGATTCCTATGATTTTTCCCATGATAAATTCCTCCGATTTATTATATGTGATTTATTTGTTTAGTTGGCAACCTTAACCATTGCCGTGCGAACGACTGTATCTCCCAGCTTGTAACCCTTTTGCAAAACCTCAACGATAACATTCTCGTTATAATTCTCATCTTCAATATGCATTACCGCTTCATGAAGATTGGGATCGAATGTGTCGCCCGGTTCTGCGATTGATTCAAGTTCCAACTGTTCGGTCAGTCCCTCAAATTGCTTAACTATCATCTCAATACCTTTTATATAATCGGGAGAGGAGGTGTCCAGCCCCTTTGCGCGGTCGATATTATCAATGATAGGTAATAACTTTTTTATAACCTCTGCTTTTGCATATTGCGCTACCGATATGCGCTCCCTTTCGGTGCGGCGCTTATAGTTATCAAACTCGGCGGCGGTTCGCATAAGCAAATCTTTTTGGCTTTCAAGCTCAGCCTTGACCTTTTCAAGCTCGCTTTCTTTTTTCGGCTTTTTCTTTTGTGCTTTTTCAGGAGCCGTTTTAACCGTTTCTTCCTCAGTGGTTTCTACGGTTTTATCTTCTTCTTTCACAAAAAGCCCTCCAAATCTTATATGTTTAAACTTAATGGTCAGGAAAGGTAAAACTTTCCATCCGACAAGTATATTATAACGCGTGATTTTAAAATGTCAATACTTTTTTTAAAAAATTTTTTGACCTTGTCTGACTTTTACATTTTGTTCATAATTAAGGTTGCCTTTATTTTGCCTTATATGTATAATAATAGTATGAAAGATTTGTGGAATTATTTAAAAGAAAATAAAAAGCCCATTGTCCTATATGGCATGGGAAACGGCGCTGATAAAGTGATTTCGGCGCTTGATAGTTATAATATAAAGGTATCCGGGGTGTTCGCTTCGGATACCTTTGTGCGCAAAAAAATATATAAAGGTTTCAAGATAAAAAACTATAACACTATTAAAAAAGAATTAGGGGAAATGGTTGTTCTTGTCTGCTTCGGAACGGGTCTTTCCGATGTTATCGATAATATAAAGAAAATAAGTCTCGAATGTGAAACCTATGCGCCCGATGTTCCCGTATGCGGCGGCCCGCTTTTTACCGGCGAATTTTATGAAAAAAATCTTTCCGAAATTCAAGAAGTTCGAAATATGCTTGCGGATGATATTTCTGTTAAATGTTTTGATAAAATAATCGAGTATAAGCTTACAGGCAATATAAACTGTCTTTTTGATTGTGAAACGCCCCTCGGTGAACCGTATTCATCATTCCTTGATTTAAAAAACATCGGGACCTTTGTCGATCTCGGCGCTTATAGGGGCGACACCGTTCTCGAATTCCTTGAAAGGGCAGGGGAAGATAAAAAGATTATCGCCGCCGAGCCCGATAAAAAGACCTTTTTAAAACTTCAAAATAATACAAAGCATATTAAAAATATAACCCTTATAAACGGCGCTGTTTGTGATATAAACGGGGATGTCGCTTTCGGCTCTTTTGCTTCCCGCGGCTCAACAGTTACCGAAAAAAGCAAACATACCGAAACAGTTAAGGGCTTCACCCTTGACAGTTTAAATTTGACAGATAAAAATATGTACATAAAAGCCGATATAGAAGGGGCGGAAGCGCAGTTCATAAAAGGTGCGGAAAAAACAATAAAAGCGGCGCGGCCCAAAATGAGGATTGCCGCCTATCATAAAAGCGCCGATATTTTCGCTATCCCGCTTGCCGTAAAAGCCATAAACAAAGATTATAAGGTTTTTCTGCGGCATAACCCCTGTCTTCCCGCGTGGGATACAGATTACTTTTTTATTTAACTTGACACCCGTTAAATATAATGATATTATTATAATGATAAAATATTATAATTAGATTTATTATATAGTTTTATTTATATACAAATTTTAATATTTTGTCTTCGGGGCGAAAGCATCAAGGTGAATAGATGTTTTCGTATTTCAAAAAGCAGGCCCCGGCGCAATAGCGTAAAAACTGCTTTATTATAATATTTAGGAGTGAAAAACAAGATGCCTTACATCATTTGCGGTGTAGTTGCATTAGTGCTTGCAATAATAGCATTCTTTGCCGGCTCTGCATACAGAAGAAAATCTGCAGAGAAAACAATCGGCTCTGCCGAGACGGAAGCAAAGCGCATTTTAAGCGATGCAATAAAAACCGCCGAAACAAGAAAAAAAGAAACGCTTATAGAAGCAAAAGAAGAAATTCATCGTCAGCGCCAGGAAACCGAAAATGATCTGCGCGAGCGCAGAAAAGAGGTTCAGCGCCAGGAAAACAGAATTCAGCAAAAAGAAGAGTCTCTTGACCGCAAGATGGATAATCTTGAAGCCAAGGAAGAAAAACTTGCCGAACGCGCCAAAGAGATTGACGCGAAAATGGAAGAATGCGAGCAGTTAAAGCGCAGTCAGATGGATATGCTCGAAAAGATTTCCGGCCTTTCCAAAGAGCAGGCAAAAACCCAGCTTTTGGATATGCTTGAAGGCGACTTAACCCACGAAAAAGCTGTTAAGATTATGGAATATGAGCAGCAGACCCGTGATGATGCCGACAGGCTCGCCCGTGAGATTATCGGTCATGCAATTCAGCGTTGCGCCGCCGACCATTCATCCGAAGCAACCGTTTCGGTTGTTGCCCTTCCCAATGATGAAATGAAGGGAAGAATTATCGGTCGCGAAGGCAGAAATATTCGCGCTATTGAAAATGCTACCGGTGTTGATCTTATAATCGATGACACCCCCGAAGCGATTACCATTTCCAGCTTTGAGCCTATCCGCAGAGAGATAGCTCGTGTGACCCTTGAAAAACTTATAACCGATGGCAGAATTCACCCTGCAAGAATTGAAGAGACCGTTCAAAAAGCCACTGCGGAAGTTTCCGCGGTTATCAAGCAGGAGGGTGAACGCGCTATGGTTGAGTCGGGTGTACATAATTTGCACCCCGAACTTATAAAGCTTCTCGGCCGTTTGCATTTCCGCACAAGTTACGGTCAGAATGTTTTAAACCATTCGTTAGAGGTTTGCCATCTTTCCGGTCTTATCGCCGCGGAAATGGGCGCGGATGTGACCATGGCAAAGCGCGCCGGTCTTTTGCATGATATCGGCAAGGCTATTGACCATGAGCAGGAAGGCTCCCATATCCAGCTTGGCGTTGAAGCGGCTAAGAAGTATCACGAAAGCGAAGGCGTTATCCACGCTATCGCCGCTCACCATGGTGAGATTGAGGCAAAAACCGTTGTTGCCTGCATTGTTCAGGCGGCAGATGCCATTTCGGCGGCTCGCCCCGGCGCTCGCAGAGAGAATATTGAAAACTATATCAAGCGCCTTGAAAAGCTTGAAGAAATCGCCAATTCGTTCAGCGGTGTTGAAAGTTCTTACGCCATTCAGGCAGGCCGTGAAATCCGCATAATCGTTAAGCCCGACCAGGTTAGCGATGATCAGATGACCATAATCGCCCATGATATTGCTCAAAAGATTGAAAACGAACTTGAGTATCCGGGTCAGATTAAGGTTAACCTTATTCGTGAAAACCGCGCGGTTGATTACGCGAAATAAAAACAAAACTAAAAAAAGCGTTTCCAAAAGGAAACGCTTTTTTCTTATCATTTTTTTGCGGAAACGCAAAAATCATTTAAAGGACATTTTTCGCAATATGTATGCCTTGCCGTGCAAATATCTCTTCCGAAAAGCACCGCCCTGTGGCAAAAATCGGATGACTCTTCGCCCGGCAAAAGTTTTTTCATAGCTATTTCAACCTTTAACGGGTCTTTGGTGTTCACAAGTCCCAGTCGGTTGCATAGCCTTATTAAATGGGTATCGCAAACAACGGCGGGCTTTTTGTAAATATCGCCCATAATAAGGTTCGCCGTCTTTCTGCCGATGCCTTGAAGGGTGGTAAGGTCATCTATGTTATCGGGAACTTTTCCGCCGTAAACTGATGTTATTCGCTTTGATGCTTCAATTAAATCTTTTGCCTTGGTTTTATATAGTCCGCAAGATTTTATCAGTTCTTCAATTCTCTCAATATCCGCCGCCGCCATCTTTTCCGCGGTCGGGAATTCGCGAAACAAAGCGGGGGTCACCATATTAACCCTGGCATCGGTGCATTGCGCCGAAAGGCGGGTGGCAATAAGCAGCTGAAAAGGATCTGAGTACCTAAGCGAGCATATTGCATCGGGGTAGAGTTGTTTTAACCTTTCAACCGCTAAAAGGGTTATATCCTTTTTACGCATGGGCAATATCCTGCAGCTTTAAGTAATCTTTCTTTATAAGTCCCATGTTGCGCATAATCTCGGCAAAGCCAAGGGTCAGTAGCGCCGGCAGAACAAAATGCATAAGCAGAATTAAAAGCAGTGTGGTGGTGGCGGGTGTGCCTTTGCTTGTCATAGCTTCAAAGCAGGCAAACTGACCGACAAGACCTGCCGAGCCCATACCCGAACCGACAGGAGTGCTGACCATCTGAAAAACTCTGCTTGAAAAAGGGCCCAAAATCGCGCTTGATAAAATAGATGGAAGCCAAATTATCGGGTGTTTAACAATGTTCGGCATTTGTATCATAGATGTGCCGATACCCTGCGCTATAAGTCCGCCGAACTTGTTTTCTCTGTAGCTTATAACCGCAAAGCCTACCATATTGCAGCAGCAACCTATGGTCGCCGCGCCTGCCGCAAGGCCCGAAAGCCCCATCGAAATGCCGATTGCCGCAGAGGAAATGGGCAGAGTAAGCAAAATACCCATAATGGTGGAAACGGCAATGCCGCCCAAAATCGGGCTCTTTTCAACATTGATATTAACAAGTGAGCCGATCCACTTCATCGCAAGCGAAATATAAGGCCCCACAAGGAAACCTGCCGCCGCACCGACAATAATACAGCAAAGGGGAGTAAGAATTATTTCAAGCTTTGTTTTGCCTGAAATAAGGCGGCCTATTTCTATTGCCGCGTATGCCGCTATAAACGCGCCAAGCGGCTCACCCGGGGCGCCGAATTTAAAGGCTTCAAGCGTGATATCGGGGAAAGCGCCTATCATTCCGCAAACCGCCGCCGAAACGGTTGTAAGCGGGGAGGCCTTAAGCTTTACCGCAGTACCAACGCCTATTCCCGCGCCGGTTATTGTTTTTGCAAAATTGCCTATGGCGATAAGATAACCGCCGATAAAGGTGGAAGCGCCGATAAGCGTTCCTATCTGGCTGATTATCGTACCGATAATAAGGGTTGAAAATAAACCGTATGCCATACCTGAAAGGCCATCGATAAACAAACGGTTTAAATACTTTTTAACCATTTTTGTTTGTCCCCCAAAAAGATATTATATAACGAAACAATTATATTGTAAGCAAAAAAATAAGTCAAGATAATTGATTGAACTTTAACAATGATTATGTTATTATAATATAGGTGATAAAATTGACTGATATTTATTTGATAAGACATTGCGAGGCCAAGGGTAATGTTATGCATATCTATAACGGTACCACCGATACCGATATAAGTGATTTAGGTGCAAAGCAACTTGAGAAACTTTCGGAAAGGTTTAGCAGTATTCATCTTGATGCCGTTTACTCAAGCCCGCTTATGCGCGCTAAAAAAACGGCGCACGCCGTGGCGGATGATAAGGGGCTTTCGCTTATTATCGACCCTGCTCTTATCGAGCTTCACGGCGGCATAGTAGAGGGCAGACCTTTTGAAGAAAGCTTTAATAAATACCCCGAGTTTGCCGATACCTGGAGCCTTCGCCCGCAGGATTTCGGTCCGCCCGATGCGGAAACCATGCGCCATGCTTATATAAGAATATATGATGCGGTGCAAAAGATAGCAAAAGAAAACAAGGGCAAAACAATAGCGATTGCATCTCATGGCGGGGTTATAAAATGCCTGCTTGCCCGCCTGCTTTTCGGCACAATAGAAAAACTGACCGATGTTCCCTGGAGTGAGAATACCGATGTTTCTCTTCTCCATGTTGATGATGAGGGTAATATCACCGTGGAATATTGCAACGACCATTCCCATTTAACTGATGAACTATTGCCGCCCGGCAGTAGAATTACAAGTTATATAGAAGTAAAAAAGTGAGGAAATAAATTTGATTTATATGTCGGTTGATTTAGGACTTGCAAGAACGGGTATCGCCGTATCGGATGAGAGCGGCGGCTTTGCTTTTCCGAATTCGGTTATTACCGAGTATAATACTGAAAAACTAATAGAAAAAATCTGCGAAAAGGCAAAAGAGCTAAACCCCGGAAAGATAGTTGTCGGTCTTCCCGTTAATATGGATGGCACAAAAGGGGAAAGGGCTGTCACCTGCGAGCAGATAGCCAAAAAGATAACAGAAAAAAGCGGCATAGAAACCGTTATGTGGGATGAGCGGGGAACCACCATCACCGCCCACGGCTATTTAAACGAAAACAATGTTCGCGGCAAAAAGAGAAAGCAAACGGTCGATGCCGTAGCGGCAGTTATAATTCTTGAAGATTATCTAAGGTCATTAAAGTAAAATAAAGGCGCCCGAAAGGGCGCTTTTTTGTTTTAAGATTTTCACATTATATATAAAAAATAACGCTGAAAATGTCTATTTACCGCTAAAAGACGGCAATTCTTTATCAGTTTAGTGCAATAAAGTGATAAAGTGCAGGCTTATTTTGTGCAAACTTACAAACTTGCCGAAAATCATCAAAAAACACTTTACAACTTTATCGAACTAAAGTATAATGTACACATACCAAATAAACCGAGCCGCAAAAGCTCAAAAAGGAGAAACCAAAAATGAAAAAAATTATTGCTTTACTTTTAGCCGCCGCAATGCTTATCTGCTTCGCAGGTTGCGGCTCAAAGGAAACCTCAAGCGAAAGCGGAGATGCCGCAAAAACATTTGTAATGGGTATCGATGCTGAGTATCCGCCCTTTAGCTACATAGGGGATGACGGTGAGTACACAGGCTTTGATGTTGAAATCTGCAAAGCCGCTTGCGAATCACTCGGATGGAAATTTGAAGTATTCGGCGTTAACTGGGATCAGAAACTCGTTCAGCTTGATGCCAAAGAATGCGACTGCGTATGGTCGGGTATGACCATTCTTGACAGCATGAAGAAAGCGGGATATGTTATTTCCGAACCTTATTACTACAACACCCAGGTGCTTGTTGTTGGTGCAAACAGCGGTATTAAATCTTCAAAAGACCTTGCCGGCAAAACAGTTGCCGTTCAGCTCGGTACTTCCGGTGAAACACTTTTGAACGAAGACCTTTCCGACCTTAAAGACACCTTTAAAGAACTTGTAACCTGCGATAGCTTCCTTAAATGCTTCACAGAACTTGAAGGCAATGCGGTTGACGCGGTATTCGTTGACTACCCGGTTGCAAAATCTTATGTTTCCGATAAGTCCGATAAGCTTACAATCATCAATGAAGAACTCGGCGCAGAAGAGTATGGCATCGCTTTCAGAAACGGTGATGAAGAAACCTGCAAAGCCATAGAAGGCGCAGTTAAGAAACTCGTTGAAAGCGGCAAGTATGCAGAAATCGCCGCCAAGTATCCCGATATAGTTGATAATCTTATTTTCTTAAATGAAGATAAGTAAGTTTTAAACCCTTTGATTTTACCAAAATAAAAAAGTATAAGCTCCTTTTTGAAAGGGGCTTATACTGCGCTTTATATAATGAAATGAGGTCTTGCATTGTCTCTGCTTACAATTACTCTAAAAATGGCTGAAGGGCTTTCAAAAACCTGCGCTATTTTCTTTTTAACGCTGATTTTTTCTTTGCCTCTCGGTTGTGTTGTGGCTCTGCTTAGAATGAGCAAAAATAAGGTTATATCAAAAATAACCCAGTTTATAGTTTCCGTTCTTCGCGGCACACCGCTGATGCTTCAGCTTTTAGCCGTAACCTACGGCCCGTATTATCTTTTCGGGATGAATGTTTCAAGAAACAAACTTATCCCGGTGGTGATTGCCTTTGCCATAAACTATGCGGCGTATTTTTCCGAGATATATCGCGGCGGAATTGAATCGATATCGGTCGGTCAATATGAAGCGGCGCAAATTCTCGGCTATTCTAAGGCTCAAACATTTATAAAAATCATATTGCCCCAGGTGGTAAAACGGATATTGCCGAGTGTTACAAACGAGATAGTAACCCTTGTTAAAGATACTTCGATAGCATTTACCGTTTCTTATCAGGAAATGTTTACCATCGGCAAACAGATTGCAAATTCCCAAACAAGCTTTGTGCCTTTCCTGGTGGCGGGTGTATTCTATTACATTTTCAATGCCATTGTCGGCTTTGTTATGGGCAGAGCGGAAAAGAAGTTTAGTTACTATAAGCAGTAGGAGATTTTTATGAACGTTTTAAGTATGCAGAATATAAAAAAAGCCTTTGGTGAAACAGAGGTTTTAAAGGATATCAGCCTGTCTGTCAATAAGGGTGAGGTTGTTTCCATTATCGGCCCTTCGGGAAGCGGAAAATCAACCTTGCTTCGTTGCGCCACCTTCCTTGAAACGGTGGATGACGGTATAATATCCTATATGGGCGATAATGCCACCTATAAAAATGATGCAGGTCGCCTTATGTATAAAAAAGACCTTAATAAGTTCAGGCGCGTATTTGGTCTTGTTTTTCAAAACTTTAACCTTTTTCCGCATTACAGTGTGCTTAAAAACATAATGGATGCACCGGTATCGGTTTTAAAAAGAGAAAAGGAAGAGGTTAGGGAAGAGTGCCTCGCCCTGCTTGATAAAATGGGGCTTAAAGATAAAGCAGATGCCTATCCTTGCGAGCTTTCGGGCGGTCAGCAGCAGCGCGTTTCAATAGTTCGCGCCCTTGCCATGAAACCCGATATCCTCTTTTTTGATGAACCCACAAGCGCTCTCGATCCCGAGCTTACGGGCGAGGTTTTAAAGGTTATAAAACAGCTTGCGGATGAAAAGATGACCATGGTAATAGTAACCCACGAAATGTCTTTTGCCCGCGCGGTATCCGATAGGGTAATCTTTATGGATAACGGTTTTATAATTGAAGAGGGCAAGCCCGAAGAGGTTTTCGGAAACACACAAAACGAAAGGACAAAACAGTTTTTAAAAAACTATAATAACTGATGAAAATAGAGTATTATATATTTAACCCTTGCGGCAATATCACCGCTCTTGTAACGAGCAAGACAGAAAAACGGTTTTATAATAAGATTTCCACGGCTATTATGAAAAATGATAATTCGGTAGAGCAGGTGGGCTTTGTCGATACTTGCGGGGATGTAGTAAAACTTAATATGTCGGGCGATGAATTTTGCGGCAATGCGGCAATGTCCGCCGCGGTGCTTTCCTATATAACAAAAGGGAACAAAGGCAAAACCGAAATTGAGGTAGATGTCTTGCCTATGGGGGAAAAAGTAACCGTAACCGCAAAAAAAACTGATGATGGGTACAGTTGTATCGGTCTGTTTAAAACCCCTGCGATTTGTGCCGATTATTCCTTTAAAGCGGGTAATAACGAATACAGTTTTCCCGTTGTCGCGTTAAACGGAATAAAGCACATTATTGCCGATACCACATTAAGCGAACAAGCGGCAAGGTCGGTTATAAAACCCGCGGCAAAAAAATTAAATACCCCCGCGGCGGGAATAATGATATATAATAATAACACCGGTGATTTAAAACCACTTGTATATGTCAGTGCGGCCAATACGCTCTTTCTTGAAAACTCCTGCGCCAGCGGCAGCTGCGCCGTGGCGGCGGCAAAATGCAAGATAGGGAATACAATAACCCTTAAAGAGCCGGGAGGCAATTTAGAGGTTGCAAACAAAGGCGAATATATAACCATTGGCGAAAATATAAAATTTATAAAAAAATGTTTGGAGGAAATTTAAATGCTACGCAAAAAGATTTCTGAAAAAGATATTGAAAAGCTTTTCGAAGTGGTGTTGGAACTTAAAAATAAAAATGACTGTAAAGCTCTTTTCAGTGACCTTTGCACCGACAAAGAAATAGAACAAATGGCGCAAAGAATTAAAGCGGCAAAACTGCTGATTGAAGGCAAAACCTACAATGAGGTTATAGCCGAAACAGATATTTCATCCGCAACACTCAGCCGCGTTTCCAGGTGCGTTCAGTATGGCGAAGGGTATTCAAAGTTTATAAAATAAGCATTAAAACGGCAAAAATCATCGATTTTTGTCGTTTTTTCATATAAAAAACCATAATAATGTATATCTTTTGTCGAAATTCTATAAAAATACTTGACATTTTTAAAATTTTATTATAATATTACTATATATTCGTACACCCTGTTTAGGGCGATGGAGATTTTATGGCGACAGACTACACAAAACTTTCAAATGAACAGTTGGCGGAACTTATCAAAAGCGGGGATTATGATTGTTTTCCCGTGCTTGCCGCCCGTTTGATGCCGCATATAAAATCTACCGCTTTAAAATGGAAAAATCTTCTGCCGGAAACCGATGATTTAATAAGCGAAGGCCTTATAGCCGTTTTTAAGGCTATCAAATCTTTTGATAGCGGCAAATCATCTTTTGCAACCTTTGCCTCTCTTTGTATTGACAGGGCAATCGGCTCAAAAGCCAAAGCCGAGCTTTCGGGGAAAAGAATTCCCGGAAATATGCTGGTTTCCATTGATGAGGACATGCTCTCCTGCGAAAGCGCGGAGGATGCCGTTATCAGAAAAGAAGATACCGATAATTTAAAAAAGAATATAAACAGTTCTCTCTCCGCCCTTGAAAGAAAGGTTTTGGCGCTTTATTTAGACGGTAATTCCTATTCCGCCATAGCCGAAAAACTTTCCATTTCCGCCAAATCGGTTGACGGGGCGTTGCAAAGAGTGAGAAATAAACTTAAAAATAAACCCTAATCGGTTTATAATATATGCCCGGTAGCTTAATTAGCAGAGCGTTGAATTTTAACAAAAAACAAAGGTGTCGGTGCGATTCCGTCCGGGGCGATTAAAACCTAACAAGAGAGGTACCAAAAATGTTTGAAGACAAAACCTTAGTTTGCAAAGATTGCGGCGAGGAATTCGTGTTTACCGCAAGGGAACAGGAATTTTATGAATCAAAAGGCTTTGTAAACGAACCTCAGAGATGCAAACCCTGCCGTGATAAGCGTAAAGCGGCTGCAAGGGGTCCTCGTGAAATGCATGAGGCAACCTGTGCTGCCTGCGGTGGTGTTGCTCGCGTTCCGTTCATTCCTCGTGATGACCGTCCGGTTTATTGCAGTGAATGCTTCGCTAAGATGAAGGAACAAGAGGCAGCTGAGGAAGCTCCCGCCCAGACGGAAACCGAAGAATAATATCTTTTTTCTGTCACTTTAAAAGACTCCCTCGTGGGAGTCTTTTTCTTAGAATTTAATAGTTTTATCTATTTTCATTCATATTTTCTTAATAAATAAAAGGTAAAATAATAAGAGGAGGGGAAAAATATGGAAAAACAAACAATACTTATTGTTGATGATGATAAGAATATTTGCGAGCTGTTGCGCCTGTATCTTGAAAAAGAGGGGTATGATACAGTTGTTGCAAATGATGGCAGGCGTGCCGTTGAATATGAAAAAGAATACCATCCTCATCTTGTTTTGCTTGATATAATGTTGCCTTATCTTGACGGTTGGCAGGTTTGCAGAGAAATTCGCAAAACTTCTACCACACCCATAATTATGCTCACCGCCAAGGGCGAGACATTTGATAAGATTTTAGGGCTTGAACTCGGCGCCGATGATTATATCAGCAAGCCTTTTGAATCAAAAGAGGTTATAGCCCGAATTAAGGCGGTTTTAAGAAGATCATATCCCGATTTTGATAAGCAGGATATTAAAGAGGTCAAGTATGAAAACCTTATAATCAATCTTACAAATTATGAGATGATAGTAAACGGCAAAAAGGTGGATACCCCGCCTAAGGAACTTGAACTGATATATCATCTGGCATCAAATCCCAATAGGGTTTATACAAGGGATAAACTGCTTGATGAGGTTTGGGGCTTTGATTATTACGGTGATTCCCGTACCGTTGATGTTCACGTTAAGCGCCTTAGAGAAAAACTTGAAAATGTTTCCGATAAATGGGAACTTCGAACCGTTTGGGGAGTAGGTTATAAATTCGAGGTAAAATAAATGCGGCAAAGTATTTTCAGAAAATTTATAATAACCACCTGCGCGGTAGTTTTGGTTTGCTTTACGGCTATTTCCGTACTGCTGACCTTATATTATAATAAGTACTTAGCGCAGGATAAGTTCAAATCGCTCACCGCCGCTTGCGAGAGTGTAAGTGATTTTATAGATCAGGCGTCAAAAGATACCAAGTTCACATCCCCCGATCGCGGACTTTATTATGTAATGAATAATATAGCCAGAGTGTCCGATATGAATGTTTTTATAGCCGACAGTCAGGGTGTTATCCGCAACTGTGTCTGCTCTGAAAAGATAGTGACCGGCAGGTGCAACCATGTAGGCACTGAAATAGAGAAAAAATATATAGATAAAGCCCTTGCCGGCGGCAAAATGCTTAGCAGTATGGGGCTTTATAAATCGGCTCACTATATTTCGGTTAAAGAACTTTCAAATAACGGCGAAAAGGTAGGCTTTGTTTTTGCAACAGCCAGCGCCATCGGCACCGAAATGCTTATAAAAAGAGCGGCAAAGATTTATCTTCTCGCTTCCATTGTGCCGATTATTCTTTTGGTGCTTGCGCTTTATTATTCAACCTATCGCTTTACAAGGCCGCTGAAACTAATGTCCGAAGCGGCAAAATCAATGGCAAACGGCGATTTTTCAAAGCGGATACCCATAAGAAGCGATGATGAGGTGGGCGAACTGGCGCTCTCGTTTAACGAGATGGCGGATTCGCTTGCCCGCTTGGAAGAAACAAGAAAAGATTTTGTTGCCAATGTTTCGCATGAGTTAAGAACTCCGATGACCACCATCGGCGGGTTTATAGACGGAATAAATGACGGCACAATAGAAAAAGAAAAGCATTCCTATTATCTTTCCCTTGTTTCCGAAGAGGTCAAGCGGCTATCAAGAATGATTGAATCAATGCTTAATATTTCAAGGCTTGAATCAAAAGAATTTTCACTTAAATATGAAAAATTTGATTTAAAGGAAATGATAATAAATATAGTTATCAGTCAAGAAAAGCGCATTGAAGAGATGGAATATTCGGTCGAAGGGCTTGATGAATTGCCCGATATCACCGTTAATGCCGATAGAGATTTAATCTATCGCGCGATATATAACCTTGTGGATAATGCCGTAAAATTCACCGATAAGGGCGGCAAAATCATCTTTTTCTTAAAAACAGAAGGAAAAAATGTTTCCTTTAAAATAAGCAACACCGGCAAAGGCATAAGAAAAGCAGACCTGCCGTATGTTTTTGAGCGGTTTTACAAGGGTGATAAATCCCGTTCAATCGTTAAAAACAGTACAGGGCTCGGCCTTTACCTTGTTAAAACAATTATTAAAAATCATGGCGGCAGTATCAAAGTTTCAAGCATTGAAAATGAACTCACCTCGTTTGAGTTCACCCTGCCGATAGGAGGATAAACCATGGAAGAAAACAATAAAAACCTGCCTGAAGAAACGGCAGAAGAAACAACACCTGCAGAGGAAACAGGTACACCTCAAGCAGAAGAAACAACACCTGTAGAGGATGTTAACACCCCTCAAAACGAAGAAGCGGAAAGTGGGCCGGCTCCGGAAATCGAAGAGGATATAAAAGCAGAGGATATCCCTGAAGCAGAAGAGCCCCCGGCAGTAAAAGAAACTATGCCCAACCCGCCGCAAAGATTTGAATATACACCGGTTAATCACAACGAAGAAAAACAAAACAACAAAGGGCTTAAAGTTTTCTGCATTGTTTTAGCCCTTATAGTTTTGCTCGCAGGCTCTTGCAGTATAGGTTATCTTTTCGGCAGAACCACTGTAACAAAAAGCGGCAAAACACATACAGAGGTTGAACTTGCCGCAAGACCTCAAAGCGGCGATGAAATGACCGAGGCAGAGGTTTATGAAAAGCTAAACGAGTCTATTGTCGGTATCCGCGTATACGGAAGCGGAGAGGAGTTTTCCGATTGTTCGGGCGTTGTTTACTCGGATGACGGATATATAGTTTCAAACGACCATATCTATTCGGAAATAGCGGGTGCCAAGTTTAAGGTTTACACCTATGACGGAAAAGAATATGATGCCAAATATGTTGCGGGCGACCAGATAAGCGATTTAACCATTTTAAAGGTGGAAAACGCAAATCTCAAAGCGGCAACCTTCGGCGATTCGGATGAGATTTTCTGCGGCGAGCATGTTGTTGCAATCGGCAGACCGAGCGATGCAAAAGCTAATTCAAGTATCACAAGCGGCATAATCTCCTTGCCTAAGCGCAGAGTAAAGACCACCACTAATTACACATCTAATCTCATCCAAACCGATAGCGCCATAAACCCCGGCTCATCGGGCGGCGCTTTGGTTGATATGTATGGCCATGTTGTTGGTATAACCTCAAGCAAACTTTCGGGCACTGTTTATGACTCGGTTTGCTTTGCTATTCCAAGCCGCACAGTTAAAAGGGTTTGTGAAGAACTTATTAAAAACGGCAAGGTTGTATCCCGCGCGAAGCTCGGTATAACCTATCAGGAAATCGACTCGGTAGCGGCAGAGATAAAGGGCAATAATGTAACAGGCCTTTATATAGCGTCCGTAAGCAGTGAAAGCGACCTTTACGGAAAAGTAACAGAAGGCGATATAATAACCCATATAAACGGCGAAAAAATCACCGCCGATACAGTTGTGCTCGATATTATAGAGGCTTCATCCGCAGGCGATACGGTTACCATTACAGTAAGCAAAACAAACGGCAGTACCGCGGAATATACCGTAAAGCTTTTGGCAAATGAAGGAACATCAAGCTATAAAACAGAAGAAGAGCAAATAAAAGAAAACGAAGATAATACAGAAGAAAACCCCGATAATTCGGGCGATAAAGCCTTTAATTTTCCGTTTGGTGAGTAATATGTAACTTAAAAGACCGCACAAGAAAAAATCTTGTGCGGTCTTTTTTTAAAAAAATTACCTGTAAAAATTTTGCGGCTTTTGGGCAAACTTTTTATGGGTGATAAAATAAAAATGGGAAAAACTGTTACAAAAGCATTATTCTTTATTAGTCTGCTGATATGTTTGGCACTGTTTATAATAATGCTGATTTTAAATATAAGTATTTCAAAAACATATAAGGTAAATAAAGGGGAAGCCTTTACACTTAACAGTAAAATACCGATAACCGCAAATCTCGTAAAAAGCGACAGGGTGGATACCGCCATAAATACCGCGGGTGAAAAATATGAGGTATCTCTTAAAATATTCGGGCTAATTCCTTTTTCAACCGTTAATGTAGAGGTTGTGGATAAGACCTATGTAAGTGTACTGGGGCAGCCGTTTGGTATGAGGGTTTATACCGAGGGTGTGCTGGTTATAGATACCGCCGATATAAGAACTAATAAAGGCAGGGTAAACCCGGCGGAAAATGCGGGAATTAAAATAGGCGATTATATTTTATCTGTTGATAATTCCGTTATAACCTGCAATGAAGATTTAAGTTATCTTGTGGAAAAATCGAAGGGCAGTAAAATGACCTTTAAAATAAAACGGGGAGATAAAGTATTCACTAAAACCGTTTATCCCGCTCTTAGCTCCACCGAGGGCGAATACCGTATCGGAATATGGGTAAGAGACAGTTCCGCCGGTATCGGAACACTGACCTTTTACAGCCCCGCATCGGGAATTGTATGCGGTCTCGGTCATGGGCTAAACGATAGCGACACAGGAAAACTTTTATCGGTGGAAACAGGGCAGATGGTGTCGGCTGAGATTGTTTCGGTAAAAAAAGGTAAAAGCGGCACCCCGGGCGAACTCGGCGGCAGATTTACAAACGAAACCATCGCCGATATAACGCTAAATGCCAAAAACGGGGTTTACGGCAAAGCCGCCTATGATATTCCATCGGTAAATCTTACCCAGGTGGCTATGAACCAAGAAATTGTCGATGGTCCCGCGCAAATACTTTGCACATTGCAGGATGATGTACCAAAGCTTTATTCCTGCACCGTAAAACGCCATTCTGAAAGTGTTTTCGGCGGCATACAGAATTTATCTGTTAAAATAACCGATAGCGAATTGCTTGAAAATACAGGCGGTATAGTTCAGGGCATGAGCGGCTCGCCCGTTTTGCAAAACGGCAAGCTTATAGGCGCCATAACCCATGTCCTTGTGGATGACCCCACAACCGGCTATGCCGTTTTTGCCGAAAGTATGCTCGATACCGCGCTTGAAATAAACAAGACAAAACTAAAAGCGGCGGGATAAATAAAACCCCATTCGAATTAACGAATGGGGTTTGCTTTTTTTATGTTATGCTAAAAGTGTTTTGTCGTTTGCAAATTCCTCGCCGCTTGTGGAACTAAAGTACTGAAGCAAATCTTTAACGGTAAGGTTTTTCTTTTCTTCACCCGAAATATCAAGAATAATCTTTCCCTCGTTCATCATAATGAGGCGGTTGCCGTGTGCTATGGCATCCTTCATATTATGGGTTATCATAAGGGTTGTAAGATTATTTTCCTCAACTATTTTATCCGAAATTTCAAGCACCTTTTGAGCGGTTTTCGGGTCAAGAGCGGCGGTGTGTTCATCGAGCAGTAAAAGCTTCGGCTTTCTGAGGGAAGCCATAAGCAAAGTTATTGCCTGGCGCTGACCGCCCGAAAGAAGACCGACCTTGTTTGAAAGCCTGTCCTCAAGGCCTAAACCGAGAGTTGCAAGCAGGTTGCGATATTCTTCGCGCTCCTTGTTTGAAATGCCCCATTTAAGTCCGCGCACTCTTCCGCGCCTTGCGGCAAGGGCAAGATTTTCTTCAATGCCCATAGTTGCGGCAGTACCCATCATCGGGTCCTGGAAAACGCGGCCTAAAAACTTTGCGCGCTTGTATTCCGGCATATTTGTGACATCAACATCATCAATATATATCTTTCCTGAGTCGGGTTTCCAGGTTCCTGCAATAGCATTAAGCAGGGAACTTTTACCCGCGCCGTTACCACCTATAACGGTTACAAAATCGCCGTTTTTAAGGGTCAGGTCAAGCCCGTTTAAAGCCGCCTTTTCGTTTACGGTTCCTGCGTTGAATACTTTACTGAGGTTTTCTATTTTAAGCATTTTCTTTACCTCCCTCAGTAGTTTTAACGGTGTTCTTCTTAAAATGAGACTTCCAATAAGGAATACCGAGGAAGAGCGCCACAACAAGAGCCGAAAGCATTTTAAGCAGGTCGGTATCAATACCAAGCCAGATAACGGTTTGATATACTATGTAATAGATAATGCCGCCTATTGCAACGCTTACAAGCTGCATTGCAAAGTTGCGGAAATGTCTTCCGATTATTGCTTCGCCTATAATTACCGCGGCAAGACCTATAACAATGGCGCCTCTGCCCATCTGAACATCGGCAAAGCCCTGATACTGGGTAAGCAATGCGCCCGAAAGGGCTACAATGCCGTTTGAGAACATAAGGCCTAAAATTTTGTTAAAGTTTGTGTTAATACCTTGCGCACGGCTCATATTTATATTGCAGCCGGTGGCTCTTAGTGAGCAACCGAGCTCGGTTCCGAAGAACCAATAAAGAATAGCAATAAGGACTATAACAAAAATCGATATTATAAACAAAGTGTTTTGATACCAGGGAACACCTTTAAGATATTGAAGAGAAATAAGCACCTTAAAGTTGCGAACGCCAAGGGCTTGGTTGGCTCTGCCCATTATTTTAAGGTTTATGGAATAAAGGGCGAGCTGGGTCAATATTCCCGCGAGAATGGCGGGAATTCCCATAAGGGTGTGGAATAGCCCCGTAACAAGTCCGGCAAGCATTCCTGCGGCAACGGCGGCTAAAAGCGAAATCGCAATGCCGTGACCGCGCATCATCATCATAACACATACCGCACCGCCGGTACATATAGAGCCATCAACGGTCAAATCGGCAATATCAAGAATTTTATATGTGATATAAACACCGATTGCCATTATGCCCCATATAAGACCTTGCGCAATAGCGCCCGGCATGGTGCTGAGCAAACTAAAAATATTCATCAAAACACTTCCTGTAATTTAGCGAGCAATTATTCCTCGATAGCTATATAATCTTCGGGAACCGTGATGCCGAGTTCTTTGCAGATAGCGGCATTGTATTTCTTAGTGAACTTGGGGGCATATTCAATAGGCATTTTAGAAATATCAGCTTCGCCCTTGAGAACTTTTGCCGCCATAAGACCGGTAGCATAACCGAGGTCATAATAATCTATTGAAAGGGTGAATGTTCCGCATCCTGCGCAGATACCCTCTTCACCGCAAACAACCGGCTTTTTGGCAGGACGGCAGATACCGTCAATAATGCCTGCGGAAGAAGCGGCGGTGTTATCGGTGGGAACATAGATAAGGTCGGTGTTTTTTACCGCATTGGTGCAAACAGCCGCGATATCGTTAGCATCAGAGAAAGCATAAAATGTTGCGGTAATACCGGCTTTTTCAAGTTCTTTCTTTACAACTTCCACCTGGTAGAGGGAGTTCGGTTCTGCAGAGCAATAAAGCAAGCCGACCTTTTTAACGTTCGGGAAAACATCGGTAATAATCTTTACCTGCTCATCAAGGGGGGCGAGGTCAGATGTACCGGAAACATTGCCGCCTACGGTGCCGTCAAAGTTATCAATGTTAAGGGCAACGCCGTATTCGGTGATGGATGTTCCAAGCACGGGGATAGTGGTTGTTGCATTTGCAGCCGCCTGAAGAGCGGGGGTTGCGTTTGCCATAATAAGGTCAACACCCTTTGAAACAAAGTTGTTGGATATTGTGGCGCAAGCGTTAGAGTCGCCCGATGCGTTTTGAACATCAACCTTTACACTGTCACCAAGCTGGTCCTTGAGCGCGGCTTTAAAGCCTTCGGTAGCAGCATCAAGTGCAACGTGCTGAACAAGCTGAACAACGCCGACATTGTAGGTCTTGCCGGAAGTGCTGCTGCTTGTATCTTTACTGCCGCAGGCAGTGAACGCGAGCATCATAACAACTGCGAGAATGAGTGCTGAAATTCTTTTGATTTTCATAGTAGGTTCTCCTTTAAAAAATAATACAGATTATTATAGCATTAAAAAACGAAAAATGTCAAGAAATATAGTATATTATTTATAATAAAAATTACCCGCACCGAAAAAGTGCGGGCAGAAGGGGTTATATACTCTTCTTTTCAAGCAGAATATCCATAATATCGGGTCCGTGCTCAATGAATATTCCCGTTTTGGCGGCATTTTCTTCATCAAAAAGCGATACGCCGTTTTGCGGTTTTCTGCTGTCGTAAATCATAAAGGGGACAGGGTCGCTGCTATGGGTCATAATGTCAAGCGGTGTGGGGTGATCGGGCATTATTAAAATGCGGTAATCTTCACCCGAAGCGTCAAGGTATTCAAGTATGGTTTTAAGCGCTCTTTTGTCAATAAATTCAATGGCTTTAACCTTGTTTTCGGGTTGACCGCGGTGACCGCATTCATCGGGCGCTTCAAAGTGCAGGTAACATAGGTCAATTCCGCTTTTAAAGGCATTTATCGCGGCTTCGGCTTTGCCTTCAAAGTTTGTATCTATATAGCCCGTGGCACCCTCAACCTCCGGCACCTGCATTCCCGCGCATTTGCCGATGCCTTTAAGCAGGTCAACCGCGCTTATAACGCAGGCGGAAACGCCGTTCTTTTCCTTAAAGTTTTGAACATCCGGCTTTGTGCCTTCGCCCCAAAGCCATATTGAATTTGCAGGGCGCTTACCCTCGGCTATTCGCTTTTTGTTTACAGGATGATTTTTAAGTAAATCATAGCTTTTTTTCATAAGTTCAATAAGCGGCGCCGCGTTTTGACTCCGGCTCAGGTATTCGCCTACAACCTTGCCGCTTATATCATGAGGGGGAGTCATATTTCCAAGGTCGGTTGTGCCGTTATCAACCACTAAGCAGTGCCTGTAGCTGACCCCTGAATAAAAACGGTATTTTTCGTTGCCGAACTCCTCTTCAACCGTTTTTATAATCTCTGCCGCTTCCTCTGTGGAAATATCGCCCGCGCAGTAGTCAACCATTGTTTTGTCCTCATAATTCTCTTCATCAGACAAGGTAACAAGGTTGCATCTGAGCGTTACATCGGTGTCCTTAAGGTCAATGCCGATAGAAGCCGCTTCCAGCGGGGAACGGCCTGTATATGATACCGTAGGGTCATACCCCATAACCGAAAGATTTGCAACATCGCTTCCGGGTTTTAAACCCGCGGCAACCGTGCGGCACATTCCGACAGTCGCTTTCCTTGCAAGGCTTTCCATATATGGCTTTTCGGCACAGGTCATAGGTGTTTTATTGCCTAAGGCGGGGTTTTTGGTATCCGCCATACCATCACATAATAATACAAGATATTTCATAAAATAAGACTCCTTTGGACCTTGCGGGTGTCCTCATATCGCGGACACTGTCCTTAACTAAAACGATTATAACACAATCGCCCTTTCAAGTAAAGTGTTTTAAGTGATAAAAAAATATCTTTTTATGGGGCTCATTTTGTGCTATATTATATATAAGTCAAAAAGGAGGGGAGCAGATATCGTGAAACCTGAGATTTTATCACCGGCAGGCAGTTTTGAGTCGCTCGTAGCCGCTGTGAGAAGCGGTGCCGATGCGGTATATCTCGGCGCAACCGCCTTTTCCGCCCGCCGTAATGCCGAAAATTTTGATAAAGACGGCTTAAAATCTGCGGTGGAATATTGCCATATCCGCGGGGTAAAACTATATCTCACCCTTAATATAATGGTTAAAAACAGTGAGTTCGCCGATGCCTTGTCCCTGGCTGACTTTGCAAATGAAATAGGTATAGACGGGCTTATAATCGAAGATTTGGGGCTATCAAGCGTCATAGCCCGCCGCTTTCCCGATTTGCCGCTGCACGCTTCAACCCAAATGACCATCCACGAGGCATCCTGTCTGCCCCTGTTAAAAGAGATGGGTTTTAGCCGCGTGGTAATCGCAAGAGAGATGTCAAAGAATGAGATAAAAGAGTTTTGCAAAGCGGCAGCCAAATGCGGAATAGAGGTTGAAGCCTTTGTTCACGGCGCGCTTTGTATGTGCGTTTCGGGGCAGTGCCTGCTGTCAACCGTTTTGGGGTCTCGAAGCGGAAACCGCGGTCTTTGCGCCGGCCCTTGCAGACTTCCCTTTGCGGCAGAGGGCGGAACAGGCTATGATTTAAGCCTTAAAGACCTTTCTCTTTTGGATGAAATAAAAGAGATGAACGCTTTGGGTGTTAAGTCCTTTAAAATAGAGGGCAGAATGAAGCGCCCCGAATATGTTGCCGCCGCCACCACCGCTGCAAGGCAGATGGCGGATAAAGGCTATATAGATGAAGCCCTTAAACCTTATCTCGGCGGCGTTTTTTCCCGTTCGGGGTTCACAAAGGGATATTATGAAAACAGGCTCGGTAGGGATATGTTCGGTATCAGGACAAAGGATGATGTTTTGTCCTCTGCCGATAGTTTAAGCGCCCTGCACGAGCTTTACAGAACCGAGCGCCAAACTATCGCTCTTAATATCACTGCCGAGATTAAAGAAAATAAACCGATTTTGCTAAAGTTTTCCGATGGTGAGAATACTGTCACCACCACAGGCGAAGAGCCGCAAAAAGCAAGATCCAAGCCGATGGAAATATCCGATGTAAAATCGCTTCTTTCAAAACTCGGCGGAACGCCTTATTTTGCGGAAAATATTGATGTTTCCTTGGGCGAAAACCTCTTTGTGCCGGCTTCCATTATCAATGCTTTAAGAAGAAGCGCCGTAGAGCAGTTATCATTAAAGAGAAGCGCGCCGCCCGTTCGCAGGCGGGAAGAATTCATCCCCGTGGTAAATAATTCCGACCACGCAGAAAAAAACATTGTTGCAAGGTTTAGAAATTTAGAGCAAATACCCGAAAACCTTTCGGGAATAAAGGCTGTTGCCTTGCCGCTTGAATGTGATTTTTCAGGTCTTTCGCAAAATATAATCAAAATAGCCGATATGCCGAGATACATCTTAAACACCGCCGCGGTTATTAAAGATTTAAAAAGGGCGAAAGCGCAGGGCGCCGAATATGCGCTTTGCGGCAATATTTCTTCTGTGCAGATAGCAAAGAGCGAGGGCTTTAAAATAATAGGGGATATAGGGCTTAATATCGCGAATGATACCACCGCAAAGGTTTTTGAAGATATGGGCGTAAGCGCTGTTTTGTCATCCTGCGAGTTAACCCTTTTTGAAACTGAAAACCTTAATTCGCCCCTTAAAAAAGGCATTTTCGCCTATGGCAGATTACCGCTTATGCTTACAAGAAACTGTCCTGTAAAAAACGGAACCACCTGTGATAAATGTAAAAAAAGCGGATTTTTAAAGGATAGAAAAGGTATGCTTTTCCCCGTAAGGTGCAGAACAGGGTATAGCGAGGTCTTCAATTCCGCTCCCGTGTATCTTGCCGATAAGCGGGATGATATTAAAGGTGTCGATTTTTTGCTTCTTTCCTTTGTGGATGAAAGCAGGGAGGAAGCGGCAAGAATTATAAGGGAATATAGCTTTGGCGGCACCCCGCCTAAAACCTTTACAAGAGGTCTTTACTATAAAGGTGTAAAATAAAAAAGCGGCTCACTTTCGTGAGCCGTTTTATCATTTGAATACAGGCGGTTTTCCCTTAATGTCTTCAAATCTTGTGTCATCAGGAGATGGGGAAGACATACTGAAATACATCTTCGCCGCCTTTGTTGTGCCGAAATCGCGGTTAGAGCCGGTGTCCTGCACCTTGTTAAATGCCTCGCGGAACATGGCGTTGTGGGCTTCTTCACGGTTTAGCAAAAAGTCTATCGTTTCGCGAACCTTTTTATCTTCTATTTGCCTGTAAAGATATTCGTAAACAACCTTTGCCCTCTGTTCCGATGCAATGTTTGAAAGCAGGTCTGCGCAAAGGTCACCCGTAACACTCACATAATCGCCTGTCCACGAATAGCCTGAAGCGTTTATAAGTCCGGGGTTAAGCCCTAATATTACATGGGTCTGAATTTCCCCCGCGGGAACCTTCTCGGCATCTACATCGTGGCCGTTTAAAAGGCTGATTGTTGTGGCAATCATTTCCATGTGGCCAAGCTCTTCCGCCGCTATATCAAGAAAAAGGTCCTTAATTTCGGGGTCTTTTATTCTGAAGCTTTGCGACATATACTGCATCGCCGCTTTAAGTTCACCGTTCGCGCCGCCGAGCTGTTCGTGTAAAAGGGCGGCATATTGCGGGTTTGGTTCTTCAATTTCCACAGGGTGGAATAGTTTCTTTTCGTGTTTAAACATGAAATCATCTTCCTTTCTAAAATATTATTTGAATAGTTAAATTATATATTCATATTAAATAAAGACAAAAAATGAAAATTTGGTAAATATTTGCTTGACTATGTAAAAATAATTCGCTATAATATCTTTACACGCGCTGATAGCTCAGTTGGATAGAGCATCTGCCTTCTAAGCAGAGGGTCGGGGGTTCGAATCCCTTTCAGCGTGCCAAAAAGAAAAGCCACACCAAAAGGTGTGGTTTT
>CAMPCO010000016.1 GCA_946646305.1 uncultured Clostridia bacterium
GCAACAGTTGCGGCGTGGCAAGTCCCATCGCGGGCTCCAGGTAAAGAAGCGGTAAAAGTTTTGCCGTTTCTTTATTTTTTTGCCGTTTGCTTTTTTTATTGTGCTCAAAAGTTTAAATTATTATACATTAAATGTCGAAAAATGTCAAATAAAGTACAAAAAAACGCGGCAGGGAAAACCCTGTCGCGTTTTGAACTTTTATTTAGCTTATCTCTTCTGCTGCAAATCGTAATGCAAATCGTAAGCCTTTTCTTCATCGGTGAACTTATGCAAAGTGTTGATAACTTCGCCGTTGTTCCACTTTCTGTCGCCGATATCATCGGGAGTACCCATAACGGTAACATTAAGCTGTCTGTGGCGAGCACGAACATGGTCCCAGTCGATGAAGTAAACATGAGCGAATTCGCCGCCGTCAAGCTTACCGTCTTTAATGGTCATGGTTTCGCTTCTGCCGAAGAATACAGAACGAAGGTGGCCATCGGTGTTCATAGAAGTGAAATCACCGGGCTCATCAACATAACGGCCGAATTGAGAATGGATCGGGCCGGGGTGACGATACTGATGTTCTTCCGCAAAGTCGGGGATAAGTTTTCTCATAATGTCCAAAAGGTCATGCTGTAAGAATTCCAAATCAAAGGAATCTATATCGTGTGAGCATTCCTGAACCATAACAGAGCAGGTAGTGTGGTGAGAAGCGATGCAAACAGTGCCGTTTTTAACACCCGATGCTTCTACGATTTCTTTGATTTCTTTGGATACGTCATGGAAAGTCGGTATCCAGCCGCGAGATTGCAGTTCAAGTTCTTTTTGAAAAACTTTGAATTCCATTTTTATTCCTCCATATTTTAAGAAAAAATTTTCTTTTTTACTTTTTATTTGCCGTGGCGTTCATCCCAGGCGCGTCTTACTGCGCTTATCATTTCATCAACCATGGCAGCCCTGTCGGGAGCCTTTGCAACACCGGAAGAAGAACCGGTTGCATCTGCGCCTGCGATAATGGTGTTGTAAACATCTTCACCGTTTGCAATGCCTGCGGCGGTGAGAACCAAAATGTTTTCATCAACATCTTTTACTGCTCGCATAGCGGCTTCAACATATTCGGGGCCTACGCTTACACCCGTTCCGATAAGCTCGGAAGGCTCGGCAACTATAATGTCGGGGTGAAGGGAAGCGATGCGGGAGGCATCAGCCATACTGTCACCGCAAACAATGGTAGTAAGACCGAGTTCGTTTGCGCGCTCGATGGTTTCTTTAAGAACCTCATGTTCAAGCGGCTTTTCACAATGGTTAAGCATTACGCCTTCTGCACCTGCCGCAACAAGTGATTCGGGCAGTGTGTCCGCAAGACCGCGACCGGGTCTGATGGGATCCATGTGAGGTGCAAAAACATGAATGTGCTTTGTGTTTTCACTAACCCTGCGTATTTCTACAACCGGGCAGGTGAAAATAATGTCCACCTTATACTTTTCGGCGGCTTTATCAGCTGCCAAAGCCAGGTCCAGAACATCATCGCCGTAAAGGTATGATTTCGGGCCTATCTCAAAGAAAGGCGGTTTGATGGTATGCTTATTCAAGGATATCAACCTTTCCTAAAAATATTTGCATACTAATTATAACAACTTAAAAAGGTGTAGTCAATCGATTTTTATAATTGTTTTTTTATGTTTTATAAACTTTTTTTGCTATTATAATTTTAATGTTGAAAAATAGTCAAAATAAAGTTATAATCTAAAAGGAATAATAAGCGAATTTTTTGGAGGAATGTAAATGATTAACGAAAAATCGTTAGAAGCGGCAAAAAATGCTTATGATATTGAAGCCGCGTGTATTACCGAAATGAAAGATTATTTTGATGATGCGGCATTTTCGGCAGCGGTAGAGCTTTTGTGCAACGCTCCGAGGATCGGCACCTGCGGATGCGGTCATTCGGGTATTATCTGCCAGCATATGGCTCACCTTATGTGCTGTATTGAAAGACCTTCCCGCTTCATATCCCCGGCAGAAGCGGTTCACGGTGCAACAGGTTTTTTGCAGAAAGGCGATGTTATGATATTCGCATCCCGCGGCGGTTCAACTAAGGAGCTTTTCCCGATAGTTGATATCTGCAAGGCAAAGGGTGTACATATAATAACAGTTACCGAAAATCTCGAATCACCGCTTGCCAAGTCGGCGGATGTTGTGCTTAAACAGCATGTAAACCGCGAAACCGATAAGTACAATATGCAGGGAACAACCAGCACCACCGCGCTTTGTATGATATTCCATGCATTGCAGGCCGCTATGGTTGAAGAGACCGACTATAAAGCCGAACAGTTTGCCCTTATCCATCCGGGCGGCGCAGTAGGTGAAAGACTAAATCATAAGCCGCTTGGCTGAAAATAAAAATTCATATTAAAAGGAGATATATTATGGAAAAACAGGTTAAAGTCGGATTTGTATGCTTCGGCGAGGTTAATACCCCCGTTGAAAGACTTAATTTAAAACACGATGATGCGCTTAAAGCAATAAAAGAAAAGTTCAGCGATGTTTGCGATGCCGGACTTGTTATTGATGATACAGAATATGCAACCGCAAAAGCGGCGCTTGAAAAACTTGAAGGCTATGATATGGACTGCCTTATAGTTTGCGTTGCAGGCTGGGTACCCACCCACGCCGTAACCTATGTTACCGATCCTTTCCGCCATCTTCCCATCCTTTTGTGGGGACTTTGCGGCTGGTATGAAAACGGTCGTCTTATCACAACTGCCGATCAGGCGGGAACAACCGCTATCCGCCCCGCGTTTGAAGCCCTCGGCTATAACTTTAAATATGTTTACAGCATAGTAAATAAGCCCTATCCGATTGAAAAGATAGAAGCTTTCGTTATGGCGGCTCACGCCAAGAAAAATCTTCGCACCGCCCGCGTTGGCAGTATGGGTTATCGCGATATGCTCCTTTACGGCACACAGTATGAAGGCAATTCAATGCGCGGTCAGATCGGTGTTGAGGTTGAACCCTTTGAAATGCTTGAAATGGTTCAGAACTGCGAAAAACTTGATAGCGCTGAGATAGCCGAAGGCGTTAAGTTTGTCAAAGAAAACTGGGTATTCAAAAAAGAATGCGATGATTCGGTTATCGAATCGGGCGTTAAATATGCTCTTGCTGTTGCCAAAAAGATAAAAGAACGCAATATGGAAGCCATAACCCTTATCGATGTTGACGGTATGAAAAAGCTTCTCAATTTCCCGCCCGCAATGGTATTTATGCTTCTTGAACATTATTGCAATGTTCTCACCGTTCCGGAAAATGATGTTATGGGCGCGGTTACCCAGCTTATTATGAAGTATATAACCGGTCAAACCGTTCCTTATCTCGAATATTATGAATTCTTTGAAAAGAGCATGCTCATCGGTGTGCCTGACTTTGTTCCCAAGGCGGCAACCGATGGTGATGTTACCGTTCTTCCTGCGGCGTTTGGTCTGCTTTCCGCATCGCTTCTCAATGTTTCAAAGGTTAAAACAGGCTATGTAACCTGTGTTCGCCTTGTATATGTCGGCGGTAAGTATAAGATGCATGTTTACACCGCAGAGGCTAAAACTCCTCCGGCATGGAATGAGTTCGGTTGGGATGATCCCGCTCCGCAGCTTCCGAGCCTTGAAGTTTTCCCCGATTCTTGCACGGTTGAAGAATTTGCGCAGAATGTTTCCTGCCAGCATGTTATCGTTGCTTATGGTGATTATACCGAGGCAATCAAAGATTTCTGCAAGATGATGGATATAGAACTTGTAATGTAATTTTTGGAGGAAAAAAGTATATGTTTGTCGGTGTTGATTTGGGCAGTACCAATATCAAAGTGGCTTTTTATGATGACAATATGCATCTCGTGGATCGCCAAAGCACCCCCGTTAAGTATTTTACAGAGGGCGGTGTGGTTGAATTTGATGCGGAAAAATACTGTCGGCTTTTGGTAGACCTTTTGGCAACTACCGCTAAAAGCAACAATGTAACCCATATAGATGAAATCGCTTTCACAGGTCAGGCGGAATCGCTTATCATTCTTGATAAGGCGGGCAAGCCGCTTATGAACGCCATTTCCTGGATGGATGACCGTTCCAAGGAAGAATGTGAAGCCCTTTCAAAAATCTTTTCTCATGAAATATGTGAAGAAAAAACCGGTCAGATGGCGGTTCTCCCCACCTGGCCTGCAACCAAAATCCTTTGGCTTAAAAATAACCGCCCCGAAATATATAATGCGGCGGCTACATATATGATGTTAAAGGACTATGTGGTTTACTATCTTACCGGCAATAAGGTTGCCGATATGTCAATCGCGACCTTTACTTTCTATTTCGATATATATAATAAGTGTTACTGGAAAGAGATGTTAGAAGCCATCGGTGTAAAAGAAAGCCAGCTTCCTGCTCTTTGTGAACCCTGCACCGTTGCGGGCGAACTTAAAGCAGAGCTTTGCGAAACCATCGGCACAGATGGCGGCACTCGCATCAATGTCGGCACTCTTGACCACTTTACCGGTATGATAGGTACGGGCAATATAGCCCCCGGCAGTATAACCCTTTCCACCGGCACCGTTATGGCGCTTGCGACTATGTGCGGCGAAACAGTACCCAAGAATACGGGTATCGCCGTTCATTACGGTTTTAAAAAGAACAGTTATATTCTTTTGCCGGTCGCTGAAAGCGGGGGAGTAAGCCTCGAATGGTTCCGCCGCAGCTGCTTAAAGGATACCGATTTCAAAACTATTGATATCGAGGCAGAAAAGCGTATCGGAAACAGCGTTATTTTCCTTCCTTATATAGTGGGAACCAATGCGCCCGAATTCGATGCGGATGCCACAGGCGTTTTCTGGGGACTAAGACAAGAGCACGATGCCTTTGATATGGCTCTTTCCATTATGGAGGGCGTTTCCTTTGTTCTGCGTAAAAACTGCGAACAAATGGCGGCAAACGGCGTAAATGTTTCATCCATCATTGCAACAGGCGGCGGCGCAAAGAGCGCGCTTTGGTGCCAGTTGCAGGCAGATATTACAGGGCTTCCCGTAAGAATTCCCGCCGAAAGCGAGGCGGCTTGTCTCGGCGCGGCAACAATAGCGGCAGTATCCTCGGGCAGATTTGCTTCTTTTGAAGAAGCGGCAAAGGAATGCGTTTCCTTTGTTAAGGAATACACCCCGCAGGATAAGCCCTTTGAAAATATTAAGTATAAGCGTTTCTGCGCTCTTTATGACGCGGCGCTTAAAATAAGTGATATTAAAGGTGAATAACAATGGCAATACTTTCCCCGTCAATTTTATCTGCAGATTTTGTAAATCTTGAGAGCGAATTTAAAATGGTTAAAGAAACGGGCGCAAAATGGCTCCATGTTGATTGTATGGACGGCACTTTTGTTCCCAATATGGCTTTCGGCTATGCGGCAACCAAGTCAATCAGGGCGGTAACCGATATGGTGCTTGATGTTCATATGATGATAGATAAGCCCATCCGCTATGTTGATGCTTTTTGCGATGCCGGCGCCGATTATCTTACCATCCATGTTGAAGCCGACACAAATGAAAACACCGCTGAGGCGATTAAAAAAATTAAAGCCCACGGCGTAAAACCCGGCATTTCCGTTAAACCTAAAACCCCCGCAAGCGCGGTTTTGCCCTTTATAAAAGATGTCGACCTTATTCTTGTTATGACCGTTGAACCGGGTTTCGGCAATCAAAAGTTTATGGCGGATATGATGCCGAAACTTGCCGAGCTTCGCGGTATGATAAACCAGTATAACCCCGACTGTCATCTTGAGGTAGATGGCGGAATAAATCTTGAAACAGGGGAGACCTGCAAGAAAAACGGCGCCGATGTTTTGGTTTCAGGCTCATCATTCTTTAAAGCCGAGGACAAAAAGTCTTTTGTAAAACAGATAGAAGGCTGATTATTTACATCGTTTTAAATATGTACGGCAGTCTTTTCTGCACATTCTCTAAATAGTTTGTGTTTTCGACAAAAAAGTTCAATTTTAATTGTCTATTTTTACAATAAAAGACCCAATCGGTAACAAAAATGTTAATGAATTCGGCTAACTTTTGTGCACTTTGCACATATAAGGCTTTAAATTTAGTGATTATTTACAATTACATTTTTCGTTAAGCTGTTGTATAATATTATATGCAATATGGCGTTTTGCATTTTTATGCATTTCGCCGAAATTCTTTCAGTAAATCAAATGGAGGTTATTTTTGATGAAAAGAATTGTAGCATTATTGATGTGTGTTGCTCTTATGGTTTGCTTAATAGCAGGCTGTGGCGGCAGCAAAGTTAAGAAAGGTGACGGTTCAACATTCAAGATCGGTCTTTGCACCAACGCTCTTATTGAAGATTATGATACCAACGCCTTTACAAAATGGATTGAAGAGCAGAGCGGATACAATGTTGAATTCCAGTTCTTCTCCACACAGTCATCAGAAGCTAAGTCTCAGGTAGCTACTATGATCGCTGCCGGCGAACCGCTCCCCGATATTATCTGGGGTGTTGATTTTGGCCGTGAGGTTTATACTGAATACGGCGATGACGGTTACTTCCTCGATTTAAAAGAGTATTTTGATGACAAAGACGGCGTAGCAAAGGCATTCTGGGATAGATTTGACATTCTTCCCGAATATGACCAGGAAAAAGCGCTCCGCAACATGGTTAACCCTGCAAGCGGTGCTATGTACGTTCTTCCTACATTGCAGTATTCCGAAATCGACGTTATGGACTATATGATGTGCATCAACAAAGAATGGCTTGATAAGCTCGGTCTTTCCATGCCTACCAATCTTGATGAACTTTATAATGTTCTCGTTGCTTTCCGTGACAGAGACCCGAACGGCAACGGTCTTAAAGATGAAATCCCGATGATCGGTAACAGCGGTCTTTCAGGTGACGTTGTTAACTACTTAATCAACCAGTTCGTTTATTACAATGATGCGAAGTTCTTCAATGTTGAGAACGGAAAGCTTACAACTCCTTTCACATCAAATGAATATCGTGAAGGTCTTAAATATGCAAACAAGCTCGTTTCCGAAGGCCTTCTTTCACCTCTTTCAATGACAACAGGCGGTACAACACTCAGAGGTTATATTTGTCCGCCTACCGATGCAAGCGGCAACATCAATAAGTCTGATATGATCGTTGGTTGCTTCTTCGGTCACCCGACAATTGTTGTCGAGCCTAACAACCCTGCAGCATATTCTTATGTTGCAATGAATTACTGGAACCGTTGCGTTATAAACGATAACCTTTCCGACTATCAGGTATTCATCACAGAAGACTGTGAAAACCCCGATGGCGCTTGGAACTTCCTTATGAACTTCTATACAGAAGAAGCTGCTAACCGTCTCCGTTACGGTGAGAAGGGCGTTGACTGGGATGATGCTGATGAAAACACAACTTCATTCATCGGCTACAAAGCGCAGATCAAGGTTATGAATCAGGTTCTTGCTCAGCAGAACAACTCAATCTGGGGCTCAATCCACGGTACAGTTATGTACTATGCAGAAAACGAAGTTACTCAGATCGAAAATGTTTCCGAGTGGCAGGATCACCTCAACAAGCAGTTCACTGCTTTGCATGATAACTATTTCGGCGCAGCTGAAAAGTATAACCCGAAGGAACTCCTTTCCGCTGTTGTTTACACAACTGAAGAGCATGAGCAGTATGATATGACCATCAGCAACTGCAAAGCTCATATCAACAACAGCCGTACCAGTTTTGTAACAGGAACACTCAATCCTAACAAGGATTCTGACTGGAACGAATATCTTTCCAAACTTAATGAACTCGGTCTTAGCACATGGCAGAGCCTTGCTCAGAAAGCTTACGATCGTCAGAAATAATTTAAGTTAATAACAAGCCCTTTAGTGTGGTTTAAAAGTAACGGCCGCGCGATTTTTATCGATGCGGTCGTTACTAAAATATATTTATGAAAGGTCGATGAGTGGTGAGCAAAAAGTCTAAGATGATAGACCCTGATCTCGCGTGTAACGCGAAGGGCTATGCTTGGAATAAATTTAAACAAAGCTGGCAGCTGCAGTTAATGCTTGTATTGCCTCTTTTCTATATCATACTATTCCATTATGGACCTATGTACGGTATCCAAATTGCCTGGCGTAACTATCGTGCGCGCGATGGTATTTGGGGCAGTGCATGGGTAGGCTGGAAAAACTTCCAGGACTTCTTTAGATATTATAAATGGAAATTGCTTGTTAAGAATACTCTTGCAATTTCTTTCTATCAGTTGCTTGCGGGTTTCCCGATACCGATTATTCTTGCTCTTTTCTTACATGTAAGCAAGCATAAGGTACTCGTAAAAATCACGCAAAACATTTCTTACATACCTCACTTTATATCAACCGTTGTTATGGTTGGTATCTTGAATCAGGTATTTAACCCGATTACAGGTTTTTACGGCTATATAATGAAATTCCTCAGGAGCCATCATATAGTTAAATCTACCACATATTATGATATTCGTTCAAGCGAAGGCGCTTTCCGTCATTTGTATGTTTGGTCAGGCATTTGGCAGGCAATGGGCTGGGGCACTATTCTTTATATTGCCGCTCTTGCCGCGGTTTCTCCGGAACTGCACGAAGCCGCCACTATTGACGGTGCATCTCGTTGGAAACGCGTATTACACATAGATATTCCTACCATACTTCCCACCATTTCCATAATGTTTATTCTGCGCAGCGGTCACATTATGTCGGTAGGTTATGAAAAGGTTTATCTTATGCAGAACAGTCTTAATATCAATAAGTCTGAAGTTATTTCGACTTATGTTTATAAGTTCGGTCTTGCAAAAAACAAGTTATCTTATGGTACCGCTATCGGTTTGATGAACTCGGCAATAAACTCGGTTATGATTATAACGGTTAACTTTATTGCCAATAAGCTATCCGATGGTGAAGCCGGATTGTTCTAAGGGGGTGCACGAGAATGGCTTTATTTAAGAAAAATCCTAATAAAATTAAAGATACCCCGGGTGATCGTGCACTTCAGGTTTTCTGTACGATAATTATTACTATTTTGCTTTTAATAGTTGGTTATCCTGTTGTTTATGTTATTTCTTCATCTTTTTCATCAGCTGAAGCAATACAGTCAGGTCGTGTACTTTTCTTACCGATAAACCCAACTCTTGCAGGCTATAAATTTGTATTCAACTACAAAACAGTTTGGATAGGTTACCGCAACTCTTTGTTCTATACAGTTTTCGGTACCATCATCAATATGGTTTTATCCATACTTATGGCGTATCCGCTTTCTAAAAGCGATCTTCCGCTTAAAGGCTTTTATAACAAACTCATTGTTGTAACAATGCTTTTCGGCGCAGGTATGATTCCTAACTTTATTTTGAAATCCAAGTTAGGTCTTGTTGATACAATTTGGGCAATCTTGCTTTCCGGCGCAGTAAGTATTCATAATACTATGATTATTCGTACATCGTTTAAAACAAGTATTCCGAATGAACTTTACGAAGCCGCCAAGATTGACGGTGCAAACGATTTCAGATGCCTTACAAGTATCGCTATTCCGCTTTCAAAGGCAACCCTTTCGGTTATTACCCTTTACTATGCGGTTGCTCACTGGAACCAGTACTTTACGGCTATGATTTATTTGCGTAATAAAAACCTTTTCCCGTTGCAGATTTTCTTGCGTACAATTCTTACTGCAGGTCAGTCGATTGAAGCATCGAGCGTTAGTGAATCGATGCAGCAACAGCTTGCAGATGGTACACAGCAAATCAAGTATGCGCTTATTGTTATTTCAACCGTTCCTGTAATACTGCTTTACTTTATAGTTCAGAAGTATTTCAAGAAGGGCGTAATGGTAGGCTCAATCAAGGGATAAAAACAAAAATAACCTTAATAAATATAAAAGCCGCCGGTTTTCGGCGGCTTTTTTCATTAAAAAAGATGTGTCTAACAGACACATCTTTCTTTTATTGTTCTTCTGTTTTATCTTCTTCGGTTTCTTCAGGTTCATCGTTTGCATTTATTGCTATTTTTGAAAAAGGCTTTTTCATAAGCAAATCGTTCATTTGGAAAATGAGTGAATAATATATTGCCACCCATAAAGGTGTTACGCGGATAAATGTTACACCGCCATCCATTATTATTATACCTATCGGCAGATAAAACATAATCGCCATCAAAAGACTTCTAATCGGAAAGCCTAAGACCATCATTACCGAGTTTTTTATAAGCAGCATCGGCGAACAATCAAACTTTGAATGGAACATTATAAGTTGTACCGAATATACACAAAGCAATGTTACTCCGATTATTGCAACGATTATCGGGGCATTGTTTGTAACGATTTTTTCCTTTATTGCAAAATAAAGAAAATAAATACTGTATGATAGCAAAGCCATCGCTATAAGAACAATGCTCCAAAGCGCTGTTATTTTGCCAAGCCCGTTTTTAAAACCTTTCCAAAATGATTTAAAACTTGAATTGTTTTTATCCCTGTCAAATAAATCGCGAAGACCGGTATAAAGTCCCGCCCCGGACGCGCCTATTGTTATAAGCGGAATAGAAAAAACAAGGTATAAAACATTTAGAATTATAAGGTCGCCAAGCATACGGAGAATAACCATAGGCTTGGAATCATAATCAAAAAACTTCATTTATTTGCCCCTTTAAGATTATATATTGATATTTTACTATTTAAAATCTTAAAAATCAACCTTCAATTAAAGCCGTTTTGTAAACAAACTTTTAAAAAAAGCCTATAATATTGATTTTTGGCGATTTTTAAGTTATAATTATAATGCTCAATTCAAAGTCAGAGAGAAGTGAAATAATGGCAGATAAAAAACAAACAAGCTTTGCGGATTCGACCACATGGAGAGTAATCAGCTTTACAGGCCATGCAATAACATTAAATCTTTTGTTTTTGGCATCCTGTCTGCCGGTGGTTATTTTTGCCGTTTTAAAGGTTGCTTTTAATAATCTTATTTTCAATATACTGTTTTTCCTGTCTTTTTTGTGCGTTGGTCCCGCGCTTTCGGGACTTTTCAGCGCGATAAGGTTTTTCCTTCGTAAGGATGAGTGGTTCGCTGGGTTTAAAGCAGGCTATAAAACAAACCCCGTTCAAATGATGATAGTATCTGTTTTAGGCTCTGCCGTAACACTTTATATGGGCGATATAGTTTATGCCATGGCAAAAAACTATAACTCTAAGCTGCTGGCATCCTTAATACCAAATGCGCTTATTTTGGCTATTGCTCTCGGGTTCACCACCGCGGCAGTGGTTTATAATGTTTTCTTTCCCCGTAGATTTATAGACCTGCTTACAGAGACCGCGGCATTTGTTTTCAAAGCGCCGCTCCAGCTTGTTATAACCGGTGCGCTTCTTTGGGCGCCGATATTTGCAACCCTTGTTTATTCAAAATATATTTTGCCGTTTTTAATTGTCTTTCTTGCCGTTTATTTTTCTCTTGCGGCAATGATTGGAATAGGCCTTTTAAAAGACCCGCTTATAAAGGTTTTAACCAAAAAGCGCGAAAGCGGTGAACTGCCGCCCTTAAAAAGGAATGATAGTGAAGAAGAATGAATATTTTTAAAAAGATAAAGGCGCATTATTCCGGTTTCAGAAGAAAAACCAAAGGAATGAAAGCGGGCGAATTTGTAGCATTCATAAAAGATTATTATTTAAAAGATTTTATCCTTTTTGCCGCCATTTTCGGCACAATTATCGCTATAATGGTAACCTCGCTTATTAACATCAATACCGATGTTATTCTTTACGGTGTCGGCGTTAATATGATGCTTACCGACGAGGGCGAAAAATACATAACCGATGACTTCTTTGCGCTCCATAAAACCGAAGGCAGGCAGGATATCGAATATTCAACTGTGGTAATAAGCGATATTTATTCCGGCGAAGGGGATATAAATGCCACCTATTACTCCGGCGAGGGCGTTGTGGGTCAGGTTGCCGCAAAACGGCTTGATTACTTTATGCTAAACGAACTCGGCTTTAATTATTTTGCTTCGCAGGAACTTTATATGGATTTAAGGGAAATCTTAACCGAAGATGAATTAAAAAAGTATTCCGATAAAATAATCTATACTCAAGAAGAAACCTCGGATGAAATGTTGCCGATGGCTATTGATATAACCGATACCGATTTTATAAAATATAACAATATCGCAACAGAAAGCATATATATAGCTTTTGCCGGCAATGCGCCGCATAAAGAATTGGTACACGAATTCTTTAACTATGTTTTATCGTATAAACACAAATAATACAGAAACGGGGGATATAAAAATCTCCCGTTTTGTTATTTTTATGATTTTTTGTCAATACTCTTAAAATAAGCATAAACTGCTTGACATATCACCCCAAAAGCAGTTAAAATAAAATAAGCTATTATTATATATTGGGTTTATATACATATATTGTTTTTAAATATGGAAAAATTCAAAAAAACGGTTTAAAGGAGGAAAGATAATTTGAAGAATAAAAAAACCGTAAATAGTGCAAAAGACGCGGTAGAGCGCCTTTTAAATAATAAACGCAAAAATACCGGCGGCAGTGCCAAAAAAGCCGATATGGGGCAAAAGAACGCGGCAAAACCCGCCCGTGCCGCCAAAAAGCCGAAACCGGCGCAAAGTTTTACTAAAAAGAAAGCGGGCAAAAAAACAGAACCTCAAAAAATGCATATCATCCCGCTTGGCGGACTTGGTGAGATAGGTAAAAATATAACACTTTATGAATATGCGGGGGAAATGATAATAATCGACTGCGGAATGACCTTTCCCGATGAAGAAACCCCCGGTGTTGATAATATCATCCCAGATTTCACCTATATTCTTGAGAATAAAGACAGAATAAGAGGAATGTTTGTAACCCATGGTCACGAAGACCATATCGGCGCAATTCCTTATCTGCTTAAAGAATTTAATCTGCCCATCTATTCAACCCGCCTAACATCGGCGCTGATAGATAGCAAATTAAAAGAGCATAGACTATCCGATAAAGCAAAACTTGTTGTAAAAAAACCGGGTGATACGGTAACTATAGGCAAGTTTAAGGTTGAGTTTATTCATGTTAACCATTCCATACCCGATGCAGTAGGCTTTGCCATTACCTGCGGTGCGGGAACGGTAATTCATACCGGCGACTATAAGATAGACACAACCCCCATTGATGGTGAGGTTATAGATCTTGCCCGCTTTGCAGAACTCGGTAAAGCAGGGGTTTTAGCCCTTGCATCCGATTCAACCAATGTTGAGCGCCCCGGCTATACCGCCACCGAAAAGGTGGTAGGCGAAAGCTTTTCAAATCTTTTCAGAGCGGCGCACGGGCAGAGGATAATCGTTGCAACATTCTCTTCCAATATCCACCGCATTCAGCAGATTATTACCGAAGCGGCAAAATGCAAGCGCAAGGTTGCCGTATCGGGCAGAAGTATGATAAATGTTGTAAATATCGCGGCGGAGCTCGGGTATCTTACAATACCGAAAGGCGTTCTTATCGATATTGAAGATATTAAAAACTATTCGCCCGATAAGCTTGTTATCGTTACAACGGGCAGTCAGGGTGAGCCCCTTTCCGCTTTGCACAGAATAGCCTTTTCCGAGCATAGACAGGTTGAGCTTATTCCCGGTGATATGATTATCATTTCGGCAACACCGATACCCGGCAACGAAAAGCTTGTCGATAAGGTTATAAATGAGCTTATAAGGCGCGGGGCTAATGTTGTTTACGAAAAAATGTATGATGTTCATGTTTCGGGTCACGCTTGCAGAGAAGAACTTAAAATAATGCACAGCATTATAAAGCCTAAGTTTTTTATACCGCTTCACGGCGAAGAAAAACATCTTAAAAAGCATGCCGACCTCGCAAGAAGCATGGGCATGAATAAAAACAATATATTGATAGCTTCAAACGGCAGTGTTATTGAACTGACACAGTCGTCTGTTAAAATAACCGATACCGTTCAGGCGGGCAGAGTGCTTGTCGATGGTCTTGGTGTAGGGGATGTAGGCAGTGTGGTACTGCGCGACCGTATTCGCCTTGCAGAGGACGGAATACTTGTCATCACCCTTTCGGTTGATGCATTCACCCGCGAAATCGTTTCCGGCCCCGATATTGTATCTCGCGGCTTTGTTTTCGTAAAAGAATCGGAAACTTTGATGCAGGGCTTAGTTGATGTTGTGGAAAACACCGCATATCAGTGCTTTAAAACCAATCCGCGTGATTTTGGCGCCGCCAAGGCAAAATGCAAAGAAGCGGCATCGAAATATCTTTATCAAAAGACCCACCGCAGTCCTATTATTTTGCCGGTTATTATGGAAGTTTAGTATCTTTGAAGGGATGAATATAATATGAAAGTTATTTTGTTGCAGGATGTTAAAGGAAAGGGCAAAAAGGGCGAACTTTGCAATGTTCCCGATGGCTATGCCCGCAATTTCCTTTTTCCGAAAAATTTGGCTGTTGTAGCTGATAATGCCTCCCTTAGCGAGCTTAAAGGCAAAAAAGAATCTGCAGAACATCATAAGCAGGAAGAAATTGCCGCCGCAAAGGAACTCGCCGGCAAGCTTGACGGCAAAACCGTAACCCTTACCGCAAAAGCCGGAGCAAACGGAAAACTTTTCGGCAGTGTAACCTCTAAGGAAATTGTTGCCGAAATAGAAAAGGAACTCGGTATTCGCGTTGATAAAAAGAAAATGTCGGTAGCAGATATTAAAAACTTTGGTGAATATACCGCTGAAATCAAACTAATGCCCGGCATCCAAGCCAAAATAAATGTAAAGGTAACGGAATAATATGAGCGACGAAAAATTGCTATATGAAATGGATGGAATGCGCGTTCCTTATTCGCTTGAAGCCGAGCAATCGGTTTTGGGCGCAATGATTGTCGACCCAACTTGCATAAACGATGTTATGGTTGAGGTCAGAAGAGAATTTTTCCATATACCTCAAAATGCTGTTATTTTCGGTGCTCTTACCGAAATGTATGAACTCAACCAGACAATCGACCCCATCTCCATCCTTGAAAAACTGAAAAAGGAAAAGCTTTTTGATGAAACAGGCGGCAAGGCGTATATAACCCAGCTTGTTCAGATTGTGCCTTCATCCGCTAATGTTTTGACCTATATCAGCATTTTAAAAGAGCGCTATTATGCCCGCGCTTTGCTCGGTGCCGCATCGGAAATAATAAAGGATGTTAATGAAAGCACCGAGAATTCAAGCCAACTGCTTGATAGCGCCGAACAGCGTATATATGATATTCGCCGCGGTTCTGAGGTGAGCGGTCTTACCCATATTAAAGAGGTTATCGAAAACGAAACCTATGACCGCCTTACCAAAATTGCCGACCCCGAAACCCATGATGACTATGTCGGAATACCCTGTGGTATAGGCGAGCTTGACCGTATGATTTCCGGACTTAATAAGTCTGACCTTATTATCTTGGGCGCAAGACCGGGTGTCGGAAAAACATCTTTTGCGCTTAATATTGCGCGCAATGTTGCGGTAAACAGTAAGCGCAAGGTTTGTTTCTTCTCGCTTGAAATGTCCCGCGACCAGCTGGCTCAGCGTTTGCTTTCCGCCGAATCGGGGGTAAAAAGTGATAAATTGCGTTCGGGCGAACTTGATAACAACGAATGGACACGCCTTACATCCGCGGGCGAAATGCTTTCAAAAACCCAGATTTATATAGATGAAACATCTTCTATTACCGTTCCCAAAATGAAAGCAAAGCTTTTAAGACTAAAAGATGTTGACCTTGTTATAGTTGACTATTTGCAGCTTATGAATTCGGCAAAACGCACTGAAAACCGTGTTACCGAAGTCAGCGAAATAACAAGAAGCCTTAAAATTATGGCTAAGGAACTTCGTGTTCCGGTCCTTGTTTGCGCTCAGCTTTCCCGTAGCACCGAACAGCGCGGCAAATCACATAGGCCAACCCTTTCAGACCTTCGTGAATCGGGTTCTATCGAGCAGGATGCCGATATAGTTTTGTTCCTATTTAAAGAATTCAACTATCGTGATGACGCCGATAATGGCGGCGAACCCATCGCCGAAGATCACGCAGAGTGTATTGTAGCCAAAAACCGCCACGGCGAAACCGGAACGGTTAAACTCCACTGGGATAAAGAGCATACTCGTTTTTCGGCGGAGGATAGCATACACTGATGATAGAAAAAATACTTAAAACATTAAATGACTATTCTATGCTCGGCGGCGCTAAAAAGATAACTGTTGCTTTATCGGGCGGTGCCGATTCGGTTGCGCTTTTAAATGTTTTAAATTCCCTTAAAACCATATTTAATTTTGAGCTTGATGCCGCTCATTTTAATCATAAAATAAGGGGCAGAGAAGCCGATAGGGATGAAAACTTTTGCAAAGATATATGCAAGAGAATGGGCGTTAATCTGATTGTCGGTTCTGCTGATGTTCCGCAGATTGCAAATGAAAAAAAGCAGAGCATAGAACTTGCCGCAAGGGAATGCAGATATGCGTTTTTTGAAACCCTTGAAACCGACCTTGTAGCCACCGCGCATACCGCAAGCGATAATATTGAAACCCTGATTTTTAATATAGCCCGCGGAACAGGTCTTACGGGGCTTGGCGGAATACCCGCAAAACGCGGAAAATATATCCGCCCGCTTATTTCCTGCACAAGACAGGAGATAGAGCGCTACTGCGAAGCAAATGAGCTTGAATATGTAAACGACAGCACAAATGATATTGATGAATGTTCCCGCAATATCATCCGCCATAAGGTAATTCCCGCGCTCAAAGAAATTAACCCATCGGTGGAAAATACCGTTTATAACTGCTCATCGCTTTATGCTTCCGATAATGCCTGCCTTGAAAAAGCGGCGGCAACCGCTTACAAAATGGCGCTTAAAAACGGGGCTATCGATACAAAGGTAATAGCAGATTTGGATGTTGCCATTGTTTCCCGTGTTTTGAGGAATTATTATAGCGATATATGCGGCAGTGCGGCTGATTTAAAGCATATTATGGAACTTGTTGCTCTTTGCGAAAAGGGCGGCACCATTTCCCTTAAAGGAAAAAGGACCGCAACGAATAAAAACGGCATTTTAAAAATAGAAGAACCGCTTAAAAAGACCGAGTTTTCGGTTAAACTTGACTTTGCGGAAAACGAGTTTTTCGACAGTACACAAAAAGTTAACAATTTGTTATTAAAAAATATGATAGATTGTGATAAACTTGTAGGCGAACCGATAGTCAGAAGGCGTTTGCCGGGCGATACAATAAAGCTTGCCAAGACAAATGTTACCAAAACGTTTAAAAAGCTCTACAACGAGTATAAAATACCGCTTGGTGAAAGGGATAACCTGCCCGTAGTTGCCGATAATAAAGGACCTGTATGGGTTTACAAAATCGGGGTAAGCGAAAGGGCGCGTGTTACCGATGAAACCAAAAATGTATGCATTATAAGCGTTGATACAAATAGCCATAATGGGGGGAGAATAAACAATGGATGAAAAGAAAGATATTTTAAAGGTTTTAGCCTCGGAGGAGGAGCTGAAAGAAACCGTTAAGCGTTTAGGCCGTCAGATAACCGAAGATTATAAAGATAAAAATCTTCTGCTTGTAAGCATTTTAAAGGGCGCTATTGTTTTTATGTCCGATTTGCTTCGCGAGGTTAAATGCGACTGCGTAATCGATTTTATGGCTGTTTCTTCTTATAGCGGCAATAAAACCACCGGTGTTGTAAAATTCAAAAAAGATTTGGATATCAACCCCGAGGGTAAAGATATACTAATAGTTGAGGATATTCTCGATTCGGGAATAACTCTTAACTATCTCAAAGGTGTGCTTGAAGACCGTAATGCCGCAAGCATAAAGGTTTGCGCACTCCTTGATAAGCCCGGAAACAGGCGTGTTGATATTAAGGCGGATTATTCGGGTATTGTTATCCCCGATGAATTTGTTGTGGGCTATGGTCTTGATTATAACGAGAATTACCGCAACCTGCCCTATGTCGGCGTTCTAAGACCCGAGGTTTATGAAAAATAATATAGATACGGCAAAAACCGAAAGGAGTTTATCCCTTGAACAAGAACATTAAAAATGTGCTTCTTTATATCCTTATTCCCGTAGTTTTGATACTCGCATTCGTTGTGGTATCCCAGGTATCAAAAAGCACAAACGAAACCAAATACTATGAGATTGTCAACGAAATAAAGAATAACGAAATCTCTGAGTTTGAGTTAAATCTTTATAGCGGCGACCTCAAATATGTTAAGCGCTCCGATGGTAAAACATATCATTATACCGTTGCAAACGCCTCTATTTTCTATGAAGATGTCGGCGAAGCGCTTACCAAAATCAATGAAGAAAATGCCGGCACCGATAAAATAGTTAAGTATGACTATAAATCGGGCGGTCAGGCTTCCTGGATAGTAAATATGCTGCCAACCATTATTTTGGTTGTAATAATGGTTGTTTTCTGGATTGTTATTATGCGCCGTATGGGCGCGGGACTTGGCGGCGACAAAACAATGAACTTCGGCAAAGCCAAGGTTAAAAAACAGTCCGATGGTAAAAAGACAACATTTTCCGATGTTGCCGGTGCCGATGAGGAAAAAGAGGAAATGGCCGAGATAGTCGAATTCCTCAAAAACCCCAAAAAGTTTAATGAACTCGGCGCCCGTATTCCAAAGGGTGTTCTGCTTGTCGGCCCTCCGGGAACGGGTAAAACCCTTCTTGCCCGCGCGGTAGCGGGTGAAGCGGGTGTGCCTTTCTTCTCGATTTCAGGTTCAGATTTTGTTGAGATGTTTGTCGGTGTCGGCGCTTCGCGTGTTCGTGATTTGTTCGGCGAAGCCAAGAAAAATGCCCCGGCGATAGTCTTTATCGATGAAATAGACGCCGTTGGTCGTCAGCGCGGCGCAGGTCTCGGCGGCGGCCACGATGAAAGGGAACAAACCCTTAACCAGCTGCTTGTTGAAATGGATGGTTTCGGTGTTAACGAGGGTGTTATCGTTATGGCGGCAACAAACCGCCCCGATATCCTCGATAGAGCGCTTTTGCGCCCCGGCAGATTTGACCGCCAGATAACCGTTAACTATCCCGATGTTAAGGGCAGGGAAGAAATCTTAAAGGTTCATTCCCGCGGCAAGCCGTTAGGCCCCGATGTTGACCTTAAAACCATTGCTAAATCAACCTCCGGCTTTACCGGTGCCGACCTTGAAAATCTGCTTAACGAAGCGGCTTTGCTTGCGGTTCGCCACCATAAAAAAGCCATTACTCAGGAAGAGATTGAAGAGGCCAGCATAAAGGTTGTTATGGGTACCGAAAAACGCTCGCATGTTGTAAGCGAAAAGGATAAACTCATAACTTCTTACCACGAGGCAGGCCATGCGATTGTATCCTATTTCCTGCCTACTCAAGACCCCGTTCATCAAATATCCATCATCCAGCGCGGCATGGCGGCAGGTTATACTATGTATCTGCCTGAAAAAGATAACGGTCATGTTTCAAGGAATAAGATTTTAGAGGATATTTGTTCACTTCTCGGCGGCCGTGCGGCAGAGCAGCTCACGCAGGATGATGTTTGCACAGGCGCTTCAAACGATATTGAAAGAGCTACCGAGCTTGCCCGCAAAATGGTCACCAAGTTTGGTATGAGCGATAGATTAGGCCTTGTGACCTATGGCAATGATAATAATGAGGTTTTCCTCGGTCGCGATTTCTCATCAACGCCTAACTATTCCGAAAAAACCGCCGCCGCTATTGATGAAGAGATAGAAGCGGTTGTTATGAACCAGTATAAAAAAGCGCTTGAAATTCTTGATAAGAATATGGCAAAGCTTCATGAAGTTGCTAAAAGCCTATTTGAAAATGAAAAGATTTCGGGCGATGAATTCCGCGCTATAATGGGCGCAACCGAATAATAAAAAAGCAGGGTGTAAAAACCCTGCTTTTAAATTTTTTATCTGTTTTGTTATAGTCCGTAGGCTAAAATTCCCATGCCTGCCGATAGGACTATCAGCAGAATAGGTGATATTTTTTTGCCCCGTATTTTTTTATAAATAAAAGCTATTGCGGCTATAATCGCAAAGATTATAATTCCGCGAATGTTTACCTGAAATTCGCCGTGAAGACCTGAAAAGCCCAAAAGTGTTTTAGCGCCAAGGGTTAATGCCGCGGATATTATAAGCCCCACAACGCAAGGCCTTATCCCGCCCAAAAATGCGTTTACTCCGGCGTATTTCAGCAGATTTGAAATGAGCGCCGCAATAATCAGAATGATTATAAATGAGGGCAAAACCACGCCGAGTGTTGAAAGCACGGCGCCTAAAAGTCCCCCTTGGCTTGACCCCACAAAGGTCGCCATATTTATGGCAATGGGGCCGGGGGTCGATTCGCAAACGGCTAAAAAGTTTAAGAATTCGCTGTCTGTAAGCCAGGCGTTATTTACCACCGTATCGCGAACAATCGGTATCATGGCATAGCCGCCGCCAAAGGTGAAAAGCCCTATCTTAAAAAAGGTGTAAAAAAGCTTTAAATATATCATTCTTCCTTACCGCCTTTCTTTATTTTTTTAAGAAAGTATGCGGCAAGACCGATTATCCCGCAGATGAGAATTATATAAATGCTCGAAAAATTAACCGAGAAAACGGTGAGCGTTACCATCGCCGCTATTACGGCGAAAACAATTATATAGTTAAATGCGCTCTTTTTAAGGGAAGAAAAGGTCTTAATTCCGGCAGAAAGAATTAAGTAGATAACGCAAGCCTGAATACCCCTGAATGCGTATTCCACCCACTTTATCGCCAAAAATCTGTCAAAGAATAGGGAAATGATAAAAATTATCGTAAGCGAGGGCAAAACCACCGCCAAAGTAGAAAGCAAACTGCCTAAAAACCCCCAAACCTTGTAGCCTATATATGTTGCGCTGTTTATTGCAACAGGCCCGGGCGTTGATTCGGCAATGGCTATCATATCAAGAAAATCCTGCTTTTCTATCCATTTCTTTCTCTCAACAAATTCATCCTCTAAAAGCGCCAGCATTGCATACCCGCCGCCAAAGGTGAAAGCGCCGATTTTAAGAAATGTTAAAAACAGATTTAAAAGCTGCCTTTTATCTCTTCTTTCCTTCAAAATAACACATCCTTTTATCTTAATAAAATATTAACAAAATATGCGCAAAAAAGCAAGGGGAAAGAGAAAAAAGAAACCGCTATAATTATCTATATAATCTTGACATAACTATTATAATTTGATAAAATATATTGAATAATTATA
>CAMPCO010000017.1 GCA_946646305.1 uncultured Clostridia bacterium
TTATTTGCGAATCGGCAGGCACCCAAACCGAGGATGCAAAGCAGATGAGCGATTACTACCATTCGCTGATTTGATTTTAAAAAATAAAAACAGCTTGAAAAAAATCAAGCTGTTTTTTATATTATGTTTCTTAAAATGCCCCAAACAATCAGTATTACAATCATAATCCATATCGAAATATCAGAAAAGCGGTCACGGGTTTTTCCTGTCTTAATATAAACATAGATTAGTCTTCCGGCAACTGCCGCCATAAAAGGCAAAAGGCAAAACAAAACAATATTTGATAGGAATGCCTTTTTGAAATTAAATCTCATAAGATTTAAACACATTGCCGATACTCCGCATCCGGGACATTTAAAGCCGGTAACAAGTTTAAAAACGCAAGGTATACTGATTCCGGTAAGATGGATAAAAACTGTGTAAAGCACCCCGACCAAGAATACGATCAGGGCGCCTTTCAGTACTTTTTTCCTTCTTGCAATCATTATGCCTTAGGTGCGCCGTGATATTCGGCAACCTTATTCAGTTCATTTTGAATAAGCGCATAGGAAACTATGCCAAATCCAAATAAACCAAGCAAAAGATAGATGATACTTGAATCTGATTCAACAGGAAGGTTGCGAGAACTTTTGGCAGTTGTAACAAGTCCGCCTGCTTTATATAACCATATCAGTTCATAAATACCGCAGGTTACAATAGAAAGCAAAAGTACCATTCCACCTGATTGACCGGCTGTGTTGTTTGATGCTTCGTTAAGTTCATCAACCAATTTATAAAGCCAGTACAAGCCGTAAATACCACAAGTCACTATGCTAAGAATTATTGCAAGAGCAATATTTCTTTGACCAAAGCTTATAGGTCCTACGGGGATGGTTTGTTGGGGTTGCTGTGGGTTTGTTTGATTTGAAGTCGGAGTCTCTACCGGCTGACCGCATGCGGTACAGAATTTTGCCTCCTGATCGAGTTGTGCGCCACAGTTTTTGCAAAATGCCATGATATATTCATCCTTTCAAAAAAATTATCTATTTGAATACATTTTATCGTAATAGTTCTGATATTCGCCCGAAATAATCTCTTCCCACCAGTCGCGGTTTTCAAGATACCATTTGATGGTTTTCTTAATGCCGTCTTTAAATGTGGTTTCAGGGAGCCATCCGAGTTCATTGTGAATTTTGGTCGGGTCTATGGCATAGCGCATATCGTGACCCTTTCGGTCGGTTACATGGGTGATAAGGTCTTCGCTCTTGCCAAGCTCGTGGCAGATAAGCTTTACAATATCGATATTCTTCATCTCGTTGTGACCGCCTACATTGTAAACCTCACCAACTCTGCCTTTGTGCAGAATAAGGTCAATCGCCTTGCAGTGGTCTTCAACATAAAGCCAGTCGCGAACATTAAGTCCCTCGCCGTAAACGGGAAGCGGCTTATCGTTAAGGCAGTTTGCTATCATTAAAGGAATAAGCTTTTCGGGGAAATGATAAGGTCCGTAGTTATTTGAGCAACGGCTTATCGTTACCGGCAGACCAAAGGTTCTGTAATAAGCCATAACAAGCAAATCAGCGCCTGCTTTACTGCTGCTGTAAGGACTGCTTGTATGTATGGGGGTTTCTTCGGTGAAGAAGAGATCGGGTCTGTCAAGCGGCAAATCGCCGTAAACCTCATCGGTTGAAACCTGATGATAGCGTTTAACGCCGTATTTTCTTGCGGCATCCAGCATAACACCGGTTCCGATAACATTTGTCTGCAGGAAAACGCCCGGGTCCTCAATAGAACGGTCAACATGGCTTTCCGCCGCGAAGTTTACAACCATATCGGGCTTTTCTTCTTCAAAGAGAGCATAAACACCCGCGCGGTCGCAAATATCAAGCTTTACAAAACGGAAATTAGGGTTATCCATAACGGATTTAAGGGTTGAAAGATTTCCGGCATAGGTTAGTTTGTCAAGACAAACAATTCTGTAATCCGGATGTTTTTTTAACATATAAAATATAAAATTCGAGCCGATAAATCCTGCTCCGCCTGTAACTATAACGGTCATACCGTCATCCCTTTCTTTTTTAAAAAATTTAAAATATAAATAGCTTTTGCTATTATTTACTGTGGATTGTAGGTTGAAACAAGTTGCTTTATGGTATCTCTTATATCATCGCAGTTAGAATAAGCAACACGAATAAGATTTGACATATTATTTAAGAATTCATCTGTATCAAACGGTATCGGGCAACCGATGTGAATAAGTTCGTTCTCGGTCTTTTTAAGTCCTTCTTCCGCCATAAGCTTCTCTTCATAAAGTTTTTCGCCCGGGCGAAGACCTGTGTACTCTATCTTAATATCAACATCAGGAACATATCCCGAAAGTCTTATAAGGTTGCGAGCTAAGGTGTCAATCTTAACCGGGTCGCCCATATCAAGAACAAATATTTCGCCGCCCCTCGCATAAGTTCCCGCCGACATAACAAGTCCCACCGCTTCGGGAATGGTCATAAAATAGCGAATTATATCGGGGTGGGTAACGGTTACGGGTCCGCCTTCTTCAATTTGCTTTTTGAAAATAGGAACAACCGAGCCGTTAGAACCGAGAACATTTCCGAAACGAACGGCTACAAATTCGGTCTTTGCATTTTCAAGGTCAGCCTTTTCTTCGCCTTTTTCATAAAGGTTTTCGGAATGGGTATAGAGGGCGGGTATTTCCGAAGATTTTCCCGCTTTGATTTTACTGTCAAAACTTTGGATAATCATTTCGCAAAGACGCTTGCTCGCCCCCATAATGTTTGTGGGGTTAACCGCTTTATCGGTGGAGATAAGCACAAATCTCTCGCAACCGTGCTTCATAGCGGCATAAGCGGTTTTATATGTGCCGATAGAGTTGTTTTTAATCGACTCGCAGGGGCTGTCCTCCATAAGGGGAACATGCTTATGCGCCGCCGCATGGTAAACAATTTGCGGATGATATTTTGAGAAAACATTATCAAGCCGTTTGCTGTCTCTTACCGAACCGATAAGTGTTACAAGATTAAGGTTCGGGTATTTATTTTTAAGCTCTAACTGAATAGAATAAGCATTGTTTTCATAAATATCAAAAATTATAAGCTGCTTCGGGTTGCAAACCGCAATCTGGCGGCAAAGCTCCGAACCTATAGAGCCGCCTCCACCCGTAACAAGAACGGTTTTTCCGTTTATATAGCGGAATATCTCATCCATATCCGGCTTTATCGGATCGCGTCCCAAAAGGTCTTCAACTGAAACACTCTTCATATTAGAAACCGAAACGCGGCCGTTTACAAGTTCATAAACACCCGGCAACTGCTTCAGTTCACAGTTGGTTTCGTGGCAGATGTTAAGTATTTCGCGCTTGTCTTCACCGTGGGCAGAGGGGATAGCAAGATAAATCTTGTTGATATTGTATTTTTCAACATTTTCAAGTATTGTGTTCCTGTCGCCCACAACCTTAACACCCTCGATATACATACCGTATTTCTTCGGGTCGTCATCAATAATGCAGACAACAAGCTCGTTAAGCTTTTCGGTCATATTTATATCTTTAAGTATAAGCTGTCCCGCGGAGCCGCCGCCGATAAGCATTATGCGGTCGCAGTTTTTTTCGGTGCGGTTTTGATAAAGTCTTAAAATATAAATAAAATGGGTAAAAAATCTCGGAGCAAGGAGTAACAGCAGCTGGAACATAGTACCGATTAAATAGTAAGAAATCGGCATTCTCATAATAATGAATGTAATTGCTACAACATGCGCCGCCGATAAAAGCAGGCTTCCCGAGATCAGCCTTACATATTCAAAAAGCCCCGCCGAATTCCACATCGTTCTGTAAGCACGGGTAAGACTAAGTATAATAACCGCTATTAACGAATACGGAATGGTAAAATCTCTCCACGCATCGATATACACCTGGGGAATAGAAGAATAAATGCCGTCAAACCTTAGCCAAAGCGCCAAAAAATATGATGCATTTATCGTAATAAAATCGCAGGCTAAAAGAATAAATGTCTCAATATGCCAAATCTTTAATGCGCTGCTTTTAAAGCCTTTTTTCATTTAATAACTTCCTTTTAACAAAAACAGTTTTTAATAATCTCTATTATCTTGTCTTGTTCTTCGGGGGTCATTTTGTTATCGCTCGGCAGACAAAGTCCGCGATCAAAAATATCCATACCAACATCTAAAATATCGCCTGTGTTTATATAGGCGTTAGACTGTCCGCGGCCGGAGCCTGCGGCGGTTATAAACGGATGATTTTTGTAAATTGGTTGTGCGTGCATAGGTTTCCAAATCGGTCTGCCCTCGGCATTTATTGAAGCAATCGCTTCAAGTATCTCGGTGGGGCAGCTTTTACCGCTTTCGGGGATGTACAAAGCTTTGTGGTCATCCCTTACCTGGCGGCACATAGCGTCTTTGTCGATAAGTATACAACTAAGCCAGAAGTTAGGTTTCGATTTTTGGCTGTCATACGGGTTCATACTTACGGGCAAACATTTGAGCCCCTCGCGGTAGCGCTCGTATATCGCCTTTTTCTGAGCGATGTGTTCGTCAAGATAGGGAACCTGTCCGCGAACAACACCGGCAATAACATTGGACATTCGGTAGTTATAACCTATTTCTTCGTGCTGATACCAGGGCGCGTTTTCGCGCGACTGGGTACTCCATTTGCGAACCTTATCGGCATCCTCTTTTGAATTGGTTAAAAACATACCGCCTGATGAGCCGGTTATTATTTTATTGCCGTTAAAGGAAATGCAGTTGTAGTTACCAAGCGAGCCGGTTTCAACCCATTTTCCGTTTAACTTATACTTTGCGCCAAGACTTTCGGCGGCATCTTCAACAATAAGCGCGCCGTGGCGGTCGCATATTTCTTTAATCTCTTCCATCTTGCCGGGTGTGCCGTAAAGGTGGGCAACAACCACAAGACGGGTTTCGGGATATATTTCAAATGCCTTTTCAAGGGCTTTCGGGTCCATATTCCAGGTGTCCGGTTCGGTATCTATGAAAACCGCATTGCCGTCTTCATAGGCTATCGGGTTAATGCTCGCGTCAAAGGTGCAGTCGCTTGCAAAAACCGTTTTGCCGGCAAGTGTGCCCGCGTTCGGCAGGGGCTTGCCGTAAAGCTTTTCACCCGCAAGCTTTGTTGCAAGGTGTAAAGCCGCCGTGCCGCAGCTGAGCGCCACTGCATACTTAACACCGATAAGGCCTGCTATTTTTTCTTCCAAAACATTTATGTTTTCGCCTACGGTGGACATCCAGTTTGTGTTATAAGCCTCGCTCATATATTTAAGCTCATCCCCGTGCATGGTGGGACTGCTTAAAAATATGTGCTTACTAAAAGGTTTTATATGTTGAGAGTTTTTAAATGCCAATTATACTCACATCCCTTAGGTATTAGAGGTTATCAATTAAATAAATTATAGCATATATGATTACAATTATCAATCATAAAATGCTACATATAATTATAATATACAAGTTATAAACAATTTCGACAAAAAGATGTTTGACATTTGCTTTTTTTTAAACTATAATAGCCTTAAAGAACAACTATGGCAAAAAATATAGTGAATTGTTGAGGTGTTATTATGTTCCCCGAATATGAGCTTATGTCATCCATGATTTACATTTTTACACAAAAAAATGTTAAGGAATATCCCTCTCGTTTTCATAAACAGGTGGAAATATTTCATGTAAGGCAGGGCAGTATAGAGGTAACGATTGATAACAATGATTATACCTTAAACCCCGGCGATATATATGTTGTTTTCCCTAATGTTATGCATTCCATAAAATCGGTAAACAATGCCCAGGGCCTTTTGTGCCTTGCCGATAATGACCTTTTCCCGTCATTCCATAATGTTCTTTCAAACTGCAAGCCTGTTTGCCCGGTGCTGAAAAGCGGCACTTTCCCCGATATTGTTTACACCCTGCTTGCCCGCGCAAACTCTATAAAAAAGCACGCATTTGCCACCGAATGCAATGTTCTGACAGGGTATATAACTGTCATCCTCGGAGAACTTATAAACTCCCTGTCGCTTACCGAGCGCACAACCGATAATAACTTTGTTCAGCAGCTTATTTTATACCTTATAGAAAACTATACAAGGGAAATAAGCCTTGAAGATGTTGCAAAAGAACTGAATTACAATAAATATTATATTTCGCATATAATTTCCGAAACCTTTAAATGCAATTTCCGAACCCTTGTTAACTCCTATCGTGTAAGTATGGCGCAAAACCTGCTTGTTTCAACAGGGAAGAGCATAAGCGAAATCGCCTATGAATGCGGTTTTAAGAATCAAAGCTCCTTTAATCGCATATTCTTAAAGCATAGCGGCATAATTCCGAGTGAATTCCGCCGCAAGGCAGAGGGCATTCCCGAAAAACCGATTTTGTATAGAAAAAATAATATTGACAGTATAGCAATAAAGTGATATAATCTTGTGGTAAAAAGTGAAGATGAAGAAAAGTAACCGCATAAACGGTGTAAAGTGAGCGCTGAACAGTGGGAACAGCGCCAAACGCGTGCGGCGAAGAACACTTCGGAACTGCAAACTGAACGGTTTTTAAAAAACCTATTAGGGGCGCCGCGGGCGGCACGTTACAGCCGTAAGCAGTATTCGCTGTAAAAGTGGGCCGAAAGGTCAATTGTGGGTGGCACCACGGATGAGATGTAAGTTTTGCTCATTCGTCCCCTTTTAAGGGACGAATGGGCTTTTTATTTTTTAAAGGAGAGTTTTTTATGAAACATACCGACATTGTTGAAATTTTCAAAAACCCCGAATATATCGGCAAAACCACTACCGTTTGCGGCTGGGTAAGAACTTCGAGAGATTCTAAAAATATGGCTTTTTTAGAGCTTAATGACGGCACAACTTTAAAGCACCTTCAAATAGTAATAGATAAATCAAAAATGAGCGATATAACCGAGTTTATGCGCCTCGGCACTTCACTGAAAGTTACGGGCGAGATTGTAAAATCGGTTGTTGCCAAAGATAGCGTTGAGCTAAACGCCGAAGAGATTATCCTGCTTGGCGCCTGCCCCGGCGACTATCCGCTTCAAAAGAAAAGGCATACGCTTGAATACCTGCGTACAATACCCGCACTGCGCGTCAGAACAAACACCTTTAACGCGGTACTGAGGGTTCGCTCGATTGTAAGCGCCGCGATACACGAATATTTCCAAAGCCACCATTATGTTTATATCCATACGCCTATAATCACCGCTTCCGACTGCGAGGGCGCGGGCGAGATGTTCAGGGTTACAACGGTAGGCTTTAATAAAGATATTAAAACCGAAGAGGAGTATGATGCGGCAGATTTCTTCCGCCGCCGTGCCGCACTTTCGGTTTCGGGCCAGCTTGAGGGCGAGGTTGCCGCAATGGCGCTCGGAAAGATTTATACCTTCGGTCCTTCTTTCCGCGCGGAAAAAAGCAATACCCAGCGCCATGTTGCCGAGTTTTGGCATGTTGAACCCGAGGTTGCTTTTGCCGAGCTTCCCGATATAATCGAGATGGCAGAGGATATGATAAAATATGTTATAAATGCGGTTTTAGACCGTTGCCCCGATGAAATGCAGTTCTTTGATAAGCATTTTGAAAACGGACTTATCGAAAAGCTTAAAAATGTTGCAAGCCATGATTTTGCGGTTATGACATATACCGAGGCGATTGAGATTTTAAAGAAAAATGCCGACCGCTTCCAGACACCGGTTGAGTGGGGCGATGACCTTATGACCGAGCACGAGCGCTTTATTTCCGAAGAGATTTGCAAAAAGCCGGTATTTTTAACAAATTATCCGAAAGAGATTAAGTCTTTCTATATGAAGCAAAACCCCGATGGCAAAACCGTTGCCGCAACCGACCTTTTGGTTCCGGGTGTCGGCGAAATTATCGGTTGCAGTGAAAGGGAAGCCGACCTTGATAAGTTGCTTGAAGCCATGAACATCCGCGGAATGAAGCTCAGCGAATACGGCGATTATATTTCGCTTAGAAAGTACGGTTCTGTTCCGCATAGCGGCTTTGGGCTTGGGCTTGAGCGAATTATTATGTATGTAACGGGAATTCAGAATATAAGAGATGTAATTCTTTATCCGAGAACGGTAGGAACTATATCTTAAAATAGTTTAAGGAGGGTTAAAAATGTACAAACCACTACTCGATTGTTTAACCACCCAAAGCGCCATAAGAATGCTGCGCCACAAGTTTGAAGAAAACCTTTGTGATGTACTGAATTTAAGGCGCGTGTCCGCTCCGCTTTTTGTTAAGGAAAACAGCGGTTTAAACGATAACCTCAATGGTGTTGAGCGCCCGGTAAAATTTGATGTTTTGCAGACGGGCGAAAACCTTGAAATTGTTCATTCTCTTGCAAAATGGAAGCGCTATGCTCTTTCAAAATATAATTTTGCAATGCATACAGGTCTCTATTGCGATATGAACGCCATAAGAAGGGATGAAACAGTTGATGAAATTCATTCCATCTATGTTGACCAGTGGGACTGGGAAAAGGTGATAAGCGCGGAGGACAGAACGCGTGAATATTTAGAAGATACCGTAAAACGCATTTATTCCGCAATTTTACTTACTGCCGACTATGTAGAGCGCGAATACCCCGTTCTCCATAATTATCTGCCCCGCGGTATCAAATTTATAACCTCCACCGAGCTTTATAACAAATACCCCGGTAAAACCGCCAAAGAAAGGGAAACCCTTGCAGCGAAAGAATACGGCGCGATATTTGTTATCGGTATTGGCGATGACCTGCCTGATGGCACAAAGCATGACCTTCGCGCACCCGATTATGATGATTGGGCGCTAAACGGCGATATTATCGTTTATAACAAGGTAACCGAAAAGGCATTTGAAGTTTCATCAATGGGTATAAGGGTTGATAAAAAATCTCTTGTTTCCCAGCTTGAAAAAGCAAATGTGAATGAAAGAAAAGAATTGCCTTTCCATAAAGCCCTGCTTGAGGATAAACTGCCTCTTACAATCGGCGGCGGCATAGGTCAGTCAAGACTCAGTATGTTGCTTTTGCAAAAAGCGCATATCGGCGAGGTTCAAGCCTCTGTTTGGCCGGATGAGGAAATTGAAAAAGCGAAAAACCGCGGAATAACATTGCTTTAAAAATCAGAGGGAGGATAGCTAATGTTTAAGAATAAAGAATATGTTTTGTATGTTGAAAAATCAAAAAGCTTTTCAAAGGCAGCAAAGGAACTTTATATCTCTCAGCCATCTCTCAGTGCTTCAATAAAAAGAATTGAAAAGGAAATCGGCGCGCCGATTTTCGATAGGTCTACAAACCCCTTGTCCCTTACCGATATAGGTAAAAAATATGTTGAATGTGCAAATGAAATAGGCAATATCGAACAAAGCTTTAAAAACTATGTGGGGGATAGTCTGCATATTTTAAAGGGCGAAATAAAAATCGGCGGCAGCGGAATGTTCAATTCCTTTGTCCTTTCCGAGCTTATTTCCCGCTTTAACAAGCGCTACCCGAATATTAAGTTCAATATTGTAGAAGACCACACCCAAAACCTTATTGATAAACTGATAAGCGGCAAGCTTGATATTATTATGGATAATGTTCTTATAAATAATAAAAGCATTATTCCGCAAAAGTATTCAACCGAAACCCTGCTTATGGCGGTGCCTAAAACCTATGCCATAAATAAGGGGGTTAAGGATAAATGCTACACCGTAGCGGAAATAAAAGAGGGTAAACATAACGCGCCCGATGCAAAAACCGTTAATCTTAAATACTTTAAGTCCGAGCCTTTTGTGCTTCTTAAAAGCGAAAACGATACCGGTAAGCGCGCGCTTAAACTCTTTAAAATCAACGATATCAAGCCAAAGGTTCTCTTTAAACTTGACCAGCAGCTAACCGCCTATAATTTCACCTGCTCGGGTGTGGGCATAAGTTTTGTCAGTGACACCATGGTTAAAAATCTTTATGGTTCAAGCGATGTTTTGTTCTATAAGATAAGCGATGATGATATTGTAAGAAACATTTATTTCTATACAAAAGCAAACCGCTATTTAACCAAGGCTTGCACCTCGTTTATAGAAGAAAGCATTAAATATGCAGAAGACTAAAAAAAGACCGAAGGGATTATCCCTTCGGTCTTTTTTTGTTTATTGGAATTCTTTTTCAAATTCGTATTCGTATTCGTTGCATTTTTCTATTATTTCTCTTATTTTGGAAACATATTCGTTTGCAACCTTATAGGTAACGCCGCGGTCAACGATGTATGAGTCGCCGTCGCTATATATAAGGAGCATACTCTCCCGCCTGAAAAGTTTTGTCTCGTCGGTAATCATAAGAGAAAGCTCTTCGCCGTAAAGTCCATCTTCCGGCTGCTCGATTACCTCCGCCCCGTCTTCCGCCGCGCGAATGGTTTCAAGGTCTGCCGCTTCAAAATCTTTAAGCGCCTGAACATAATATCCTGCTTTTTTATCGTAATAGCTATACCAGTAAACATAGCGGTCTAATTTATAGTTTTTGATAAGCTCTACATACTTATCGTAAACATCGCTTCTGGCATAAGCCACATCATTATACTCGCCGGTTATCAGTTCTTCGTTTTGCGTTACGATAATACCCTCGTTTATTCGCATAAGCGATATCAGTATCGGCACATCCTGCTTTGATACCGTGCGGTAATCATCAGGTGTGGAAACGGGCTCAAGTTCTTCACATTCGGGAAGCATTTTATAGGTCTTTCCGTGGTAGAGTATTTCGGTTCTGTTGCCGTTAAAATATGCCTGATTATCTCTTGCTTTGTCAAGCGCCTTGCAACCGGTAAGCATAACGCTTACTATGGCTATAACGCAAGCAAGTGAAACTATTTTCCTAATTTTCATGGGTGTCATCTCTTTCCTTTCTTTTAAGTTTGTTGAGCAATAGTATAAGCCCAAAACCCAAAGCGATAATAGCTGCAATTATCTTTTTCATTTTTATCACTCCAGGTTAAGTTTCTTGCTCATAACTCTCTTTGTTATAAGGAAACATACAAGACATAAAACAAAGAGTATCACCGTAACAGAGCAGAAGGCGATATGCAAAGATGTGAAAATATGTGTTCCAACCCAGTTAAGAATATTGTTTATAAACGTTGTGTTTGCAAGGGTGGCGGCAATTATTATAAATATGGTTTCAATTATCTGCCATACGATATAAATGCCGAAATAAATACCAAAAGCCAAAAGAATGCGGTTTTTCTGCGCGCGCTGGCCGAGTGTTATGCAGGTGTAAATAAGCAGATACTCGGAGGCTATTGACAAAATAATCAGTGCCAGAACCTCGATTATATAAAACGCGCCATTTGTTTTTGTGATTATAAAGTAATGCTTAATAAGGTAAGCCATGGCTTTTATTATCTCGTGGAAAACATCGCCCGCCGTGGCAACCGCCAGCGCCAAGAAAACGGCAACAAAACTTACAACCGTGGCAATTACAGCCGATAAAAGCTTTGCCCATATATGCTTTGCGTGGGTTACGGGCAGAGTCAGGGTTAAATAGCCCTGCGATGTGTAAAGATTTCTGTAAAATCTTACAATGCAAACCGCAAAGGTAAATACAAGGCTTACAAGCATTGCGATACCAAGCAAAATACTTGAAGATATTATGAATATTTTGTAGGTTGTGCCCTCGTTTTCAAAAAACTGAACTATGCGGTTAAAAAGCGCTATCGAAAAAAGCACAATTTCCATCGGTAATATGGTTTTTGCCAAAGAGGAAAACTCGTATTTCATCAGTTTTTTTACCATTTGAATACCTCCCTGAACAGTTCATCAACGCTCTTGCCGTTTTCGTTTCTTATTTCATCAACCGATTTGTGAAGCACAAGTTCGCCCTGCTTAATAAATACAACATCATCAAGCACCGATTCAATATCGGAAATAATGTGTGTTGAAATGAGAACACTCGCGTTTTTATTGTAGTTGTTAAGAATGGTGGAGATTATATAATCTCTCGTAGCCGGGTCAACGCCCGCTATCGGCTCATCAAGAACATACAAAAGGGCGTTTCTGCTCATTGTAAGTATCAGAGAAACCTTTTCCTTGTTGCCCTTTGAAAGGCTTTTAAGCTTAACCTCTGTATTTATGCCGAGTTCTGCAAACATCCTCTCGGCGGCTTCACGGTTAAAATCTTCAAAAAAGTCGCAGAAAAGGTCCATCGTTTTTTCGGCTGTCATATTAAGATTAAGGTAGTTATTATCGGGAAGATATGCCACAATTTTCTTGGTTTCGGTACCTATAGGCAGTCCGTTTATCTTAATACTGCCGCCATCGGGTACCAAAAGACCGTTTATAAGCTTGATAAGTGTGGTTTTGCCCGAGCCGTTTGGTCCTAAAATACCGATGATTTTGCCGCTTTCAATAGAAAGATCTATGCCGTTTAAAGCGGTGAGCCTGCCGTATTTTTTAGTCAGGTTTTCACACCGTAGCATCTCACTCATTGTCATCACTCCTCAAAAGATTTAATATTTGCTCATTACTAAGCCCCAAATCGTGCATACGACCGAGGTATTCTTTGGTTTGCGAAATTATCAGCGAATTTACAATATCTTTTGCCTTCTCGCCGTTTTCACCCACAAACCAGCCCGAGCCTCTGACCGATTTAAGCAAACCTTTTTCTTCAAGCCCCTCAAAGGCTTTTTGAACGGTGTTCGGGTTTACCGATGCTTCAACCGCCAGTTCTCTGACCGACATAACCTTTTCACCGCTTTTAAGCGTGCCGTTTGATATAAGAATGCAAATCTGCTCTTCTATCTGCGGGCATATCGGTCGGCTTTTGTCAAGTTTTATAGCCAAATATCACACATCCTTTCGATTAAATTGTACTACTGTACTATTACAGTAATACAATTTTTCCCATTTGTCAAGTGTTTTTTTCTGTTTACTAAAATCTCTACTTGTGATAAACTTATATTTGAAAAGATGAGGGGAGTGAAGTTTAGTGCCTACCATCCTTCTAAAAGGCGGAAAAGTTTTTGACGGCAAAGCCTTTAAAACGGCTGATGTCCTCATAGAAAATGACAAGGTTCAAAAAATAGCGCCCGATATAAAAGACGCGGCAGATTTTATATATAATGTCAGCGGCAGTATTGTATCATCGGGTCTTATCGATATTCACGCGCATATAAGGCATATAAACTGCGATACCTACGGCGCGCCCGCCGATGCGGTTTGCCTGCCGTTTGGGGTCACCGCGGTGGTAGACTCCGCGGCGGAAAAGGGAGATAAATCAGTGGCGGAAAGGTTTGCCGTAAATGCTCTTTGCTTTGCACGCGTTTTTGTAAATAATGATATTGCCGATTTTTTAGTTGCCGATAAAATGATAGCGGCATACGGCGATAAATGCTTAGGCTATAAGATATTCTTTACAGAAGAACCCAAAAAAATTGAGACCATAAAGCCCTTAAAACAGGTATGCGAAAGGGCGAAAGAAAAAGGGCTTAAAGTTATGGTGCATACCACCGGTTCACCCGTTTCAATGGCGGAAATCGTTGAAACCTTAAACCCCGGCGATATTTTAACCCATGCTTTCCACGGCGGTAACAATACTATTGATGAGGATGATTTCGCCGCCTTCCGCCTTGCAAAAGAAAAGGGTATTTTCTTAGACCTTGCCCCCGCGGGGTTTACCCATATAGATTATATGATACTTAAAAATGCGATAGAAAATGGCTTTATACCCGATACTATAAGCACCGACCTTACCAAAAACAGCGCCATGAAACGCGGCGGAAACTATTCGCTTCTTATGTGTATGAGTATGTTAAGAAGCCTTGGAATGAGCGAGGAAGAAATCTTCCGCGCCGTAACATGCACCCCCGCCAAGGCGATAGGAAAAGCAAGTGAATGGGGAAGCCTTGCGCCGGGCAAAAGAGCGGATATTTCGGTCATAGAGTACACCGATGAGCCGTTTAGCATAACCGATAAATACGGCAATCATTTAGAAAGCCAAAAGGGCTATCGCGCGAATATGACTATAATAAACGGCGAAATACTTTACCGTAGATAATGTAATCTGAATTAAAAAAAGGAATGGTGATTTACTATGGGAATTTTCGGCAATATGTTTGATTTTAACCACGATGGGAAATTAGACCCCGCTGAGCAAGGGTTAGAGTTTATGTTTTTAGAGCATTTAACCGAAAAAGAAGAAGAAATCGATGATTTGGAACTTGATGAAATATTAGATGATTAAATAAAAAAAGACCACCCTTTTTGGGTGGCCTTTTATGTTTTTTTATTTCTTTATTCCCGCCGCCAAACGAACACATTCATAAGCGCCGTTATAGTAGCCTTCTTTGTTTAATTTATCAATCTCATCGCAAAGGTGGGGCAGTATCTCTCGGTCGGTGAGAATGCGGTCAATCGCTTCGCAAACACCCTTAACGGTCGGGTATTCATCGGTCGAGTCGCCAAACTCTCTGCCGTGGATAGCGCCGTAAACCTCGTGCCCGCCGATATGCTTCATATAAAGCTTCGGTATCGGGTAGTAGGCAAGCTCGCTCGGCTTTGTAACCAAAAGGTCACAAGCGGGCATAAGCAGGTTGGTGGAATAAACCGCGCGGAAAATATCATCATTCTTTATAAGGAATATGCCCTTTGTTTCGCCGTTTCTTATCTCTTCAACATGGGAAACAAGGCGGTCATATTCATTATCAAAAAGGGTCAAATCTTTTCTGCCGCCAAGGTGATTTGCTATGCGGTCAAACACCGCTTTGTGGTCGCCGGTGTTAAGATATAGCACCGCTTTTCCGCTTTCAATAGCGGGGATGAGGTGGTCTATCATCTTTATAAACATATCGCCGCCGGCACCCGCGCCGCCAACATTCATCAGTATTCTGATGGCTTTGTTTTCCCTTGCTCTTGCTCTTCGCTTATCATTATCTTCTTTAAGATTGCAAAGCAGCTCGTGGTCGATATAGCAGCCGACATCAAAAAGCTTATCTTCGGGAATACCGTTAAGCGGTTTTTTAGAAAAGCCCGAAAGGGTTTTATATCCTAAGTATGCAAACGGGGTCTGAACGGTGTGAATAGCGCCCTCGGAAAGATGAAGCCCCATCGGCCAGTTGTCGGGTATCGCGTTTACAACATTTGTCATCCCCGCGTGAATGGCGCCCTGGCTTGGCCAAACATGAGTGGCGATATAGGGAATGTCTTTCGGTATGTTTTTAAAGATAGGCACCAAAAGCTCACTGTTTTTCTGGTCCTTTGCATTGTAGGTTATCTTTTTAAAGCCTTCACTGTTTAGCGGTTCCCAAACAATCTTATTAAATAACTTTGATTTTTGGGATATGCGGGAAGCCAGAGAATACATATCATTTTGCTTTCTTATCATCTTAGAGCCGGTGGCATCAAAAGATGCAAGGTCAAGCCAATACGGGGTAAAGCCGAGCGCCTTTGCGCAGGAAGCCATGGCGATGGATATTCTGTAATGGCCAAAGCCCATACGAATATTGCCGACAATAAGCGGCTTAGCCCCAAACTCCTCGTTTTCCTTTCCGAAAACTATGTTGTTTACCCCTATGTGTGATAAAGCATCAATGGGCTTAAAGGCTATTTTGTAATCGGCATTGCTGTCATCCCCAAACTGCTTTATATAACTTTGTTTTGATTTTTCTGCCGATTTTATTGTTTTTTTATCAATCTTATTGCCGAATATAACACTTGTTTTATCGGTCATATAAGTACACCCTTTCCGGTATGGTATTTAATCTGTTTCGTTTCATTATCTAAAAGATAGTTTATGGTTATAACCTTGCCGTTTTTCCGATATTCTGTTACCTTCGCATTTTGGAAAAGATCCAAAGCGGCGGTAAGCTCCGCCTTCTTTTCCGCGGAGTATTCGGCAATATTGTCCGATGTCATCATAACGCTGCCAAAGAGGGAATTCAGTGTTATAAGCGCTTTCCTTTGTGCAGGGCTTAAAGAAATGTTGTCATCCCTTAAAAGGAAAACATCGGGGTCGTTGCCGAAAAGATAATTGTCGGTAAAATGGCGAAAAACGGTGTTTTGAAGCGTAACCTTTGTGGAAATGCGCTCGCGGTGCATCGGTCTCATATAAAACACATCATCGAATTTAAGCGAAACATCGGGCCCTATTCTGAGATAATCAAAAAGGTTTGCGCAGTTAATAAGCGTAGCCCCGCAGCCGAGTATCAGCTTTTCGGGCAGTGCTTCGCGCAAGAGGGAATAGGCATCGCGCGCCGCTTCGCATCTTGTTTTGTTTTCATAATCGGGCAGATTTGCCGCATATAAAAAGTCAAGCTTAAAGAAATCAAAGCCCATATCGGCATAAACTTTAAGGCATCCTTTTATATATTCTCTTGCCTCGCGGTTTTCAAGGTCAAGAGCATAAAATCCGCTCCAGTTAGAGCCGCATTTAATAAACTCGCCGTTTTTATCCCTTTTAAACCATTCCTTTTTTTCTTCAAAAAGGCGGCTTTTTTCTTCGGCTACAAATGGTGCCAGCCAAATGCCCGCCAAATATCCTTTTTTATGCGCGGCTTGAACAATGGGAGAAAGCCCATTCGGGAACTTTTCTTTGCTGACACTTAGCCAGTCTCCCACAAAGGTTTCATAACCGTCATCAATCTGGAAAAGATTAAAGCGGTCATCAAGCCCCGCAAGGTCGCGAAGCAGAATTTCCTCGTTTATGTCCTGGTAGTAGTTGTACCAGGAGGTATAGCCGAAAATCTTTTTAATATTCTTTTCGCCAAAATGGTTTTGGAAGTCAATTAGCCCTGCTTTGTAATCGTTGTTGTAAATATAATCGCAAACAGTAAAGCTTTCGCCCGCTTTAAGATATTTGCGTTTTATATCGCTTTTAAGGGTTATGGCTCCGCTTTTCCTTTCAACCTCTATAATAAGATAGGCGTTATTATAGTTCATGCTGCCTATAAAAAGCCCGTTTTCACCCGTTTTGTAAAAAACATCATACCCGTGGAAACGGCTTTTATCATAGTCATAGAATTTGTAATCGCCGTAGCTTTCAAAGGAAAAAGCACTCACAAGGGCTTTCGGTATTTTTTTAAGGTTATGCTCGGTTTCGCTTAAATATTTTTCGTGGCTGTCAGTCCAGGACTGATAGCCGTTTATAAAATATAAATCTTCTGCATTAGCGCCCATATCCGCAAAAGGAAGATCATATTCCTTGTATTCAAGCAGGCAAATATCCTGCTTTGCGGTGATGGTTACAGTGCGGCGAGAGGGAAGTTCCGCCGTTTTAAGCAGAACTTCCGAATTTTCACAAGAATCGTTTAAAACGCGTTCGTTTTCGCCGCATAAATATTTTAAAGTATAACGGCAGGTCATAGTTTTATCCTTTATTTTTCTTCTGTTTTATTTTTGCTTTGGATGGTGCTCATAACCTTCTTTTCGTTATAAGCGGCAAGAATAACCGCGCCGAGCACACAGAAAGCAACCGCGCAAACGGCAACTATTGTAAGTCCCTTTGCGGAAGCGGTGATTTCGTTTGCGTTTTTGTTTTGTGTGGTACCGATAATAGCAAGAGAGGTGAAAACAAGCATTGCTATTGATTGGCCCCATTTCATCGCAAATGTACGGGCCGCAAAGAACATACCCTCGCGATTTTCACCGGTAACAATACCCTCGGCTTCGGCAACATCAGCAACGATAGACTGCGGAATAATGCCGAGCAGCGCCATCGGGAAAGCGGCGATAACGCAGATAATACCGCCTAAAATAACACCGTTTAGGGGGATAACCCTGATAAGCGCAGTAATGATATATGCAAGCGCCAGTCCTAAGAAACCGCAAATGGTGAGCTTTTTCTTGCCGAACTTTCTAACCATTCCTGAAACAAACGGATAGAAAACTGCGGAAAGAACGGTCATTCCGCCCATAAATATCATTGTGTAAGACTCATCGATTTCCATAGAAACCTTAACAAAGAAGGGAAGACCCGTCTGGAAAAGGGTAAGACCTATCCAGTACATAATATCAGAACCTACGAAAACGCGGAAATCTTTGTTTTTAAAGGTAGAAGCCAAAGATTTAAACATATTCGCTTCCGATGGCTTTGTGTCAACAAATTCTTTTTCTTTAAGTAAGAGGGTGGGTAAGAGCATAGCAATGCAGGCGATAACCGCGATTACTATAAAGCAAATGCGATAACCCCAGCTGAAACCTACACTTTCGCGAAGCATTCCCGCAAAAACAAACGGGGTGTAGGCAATAAGTGTGCCTGCAAAGAAGGTGAGCGAAATTGCGGTGGAAATAAACATTCTGTCATCCTGGGTCTTTCCGAATTCGGAAATAAGCGCATTATAGGGTGTGCAGTACATTGTCATAAACAGGTAGAAAAGCAAAATGAATACGGAAATCCAAGCAACATTTATTCCGCTAATGGCGTTAACCGGTGCGCAGAAAAGCAAAACGGTTACGATAGAAAGCGGAACTGCCGCATATTGCATAAAGGGAATTCTTCTGCCGCGGGGATTTTTACTGCGGTCACTCATAGAGGCTATAAGCGGGTCGGTAACGGCATCAAAAATACGGCTTGCCGCGGTGATTAAGCCTAAAATAGTTAAAAAGCCAAAAATGATAAGGCCCGGTTTTATAAACTGTGTTGCACCGGCATCAATATCGCTTTGGGTGGGCAGATAGAAGGTTACAAGCCAGGCGTTTATAAGACCGCTGAGCATTGACCATCCAAGCTGACCGATTGAGAAAATGATCATTTGTTTTTTGCTTAGTCTTTTCATAACAAACTGAAATATCATCGTCTGAAATGATATTTCCCTCCTCTTTGATTTTTCCCCGTTTCAGACAACGGTTATTTTTTAAGGTAATAAAGCAAAGTATCGGTCAAAACCGATATTTCTTTTGCCTTGTCGGTAAGGGTGTCCTGCCTTAGTATCGACCCTTGCGCCGAAAGTTTTTTGCAAAGGGAAAGCACCGAATGAGTCGCGGAATAATAAAAGGTTTCTATATCATCAATTTCCCTTACCGTGTTGTCCTTTAATCCTTCAAGGTATGCCGCCATAAAAAAGTCTTTAAAACGGTCCATATTGTCGGCATATTCGTCTAAGTTTTCGTTTTCACCTATAAGATGGGCGTCAAATTCGCTTAAAAATCTGTACATCTCGGGTTTTTTGATAAATATATCGCGGTAGGTATGAAAAAACCTTGAAATTTTTTCAAAGCCGGATGAAAACTCATCTTCACCCGAAGCGAATATCTTTTCAACCTTTTGTTGAAGCTTTAAAGCGCAGGCGATAATAAGTTCGTTTTTGCCTGAAAAATAGCGGTAAACCGTGGCTTCTCCAAGCCCGCATTCTTTGGCAATATCTTTAACCGTAACGCCCGAAATTGAATTTTTTATAAAAAGCTCTGTCGCTGTTTCAACAACAAAATTAAGCTTTGCATCTTTCATTGTCATAGTCTTTTCACCGCCCGTGGAACCTTAAAAACCGCTAAATGATAGCGGAACTATCATTTTGAAAATCTTTCTATCAAAAGTATAACATTTGTATCCCGTTTTGTCAATACATTTTGTGCAAATGTGCTATTATTTTATAGAAAAAAAGAACGGTAAATCATCATAAGTTTTTTATTATTCATTATTAAGTCTTAAGTATTCATTATTCATTTAGAAAATCGTATCACGGCGGAGTTAATGAATATTTAATAATGAATAATGAATAATGAATAATACAAAGCAAAAATCCTACCACTATCGTGATAGGATTTTCGCTTTGGCCTGCCCGAAGGGTACGCAGATTTGTAAAACAAATCTGCCCTGCTTGACGACCGAACACTATCGTGTTCAGTACCCGTCTTCGCACCACAAAGCT
>CAMPCO010000018.1 GCA_946646305.1 uncultured Clostridia bacterium
ATTATTTAGATTAAAGAAGAACTATATAAAAAGTTCCCCGCCGATAATTACATTTTTAACCGAAAAATCACGGTCAATAACAAGAATATCCGCATCGTATCCCTTTTCGAGTTTTCCTTTTTTAACTCCAAGAAGGTTTGCAGGTGTTTCGGTAGCCATTTTTACGGCATCGGTTTCCGGGATACCAAACTCAATAGCTTTTTTAACGCAATCAAAAAGGCATGAATAACTTCCGGCAAGAACACCGCTTTCAAGGCGAATTGAATTATCCCTGACAAAGACCGGCAGACCACCCGACTCGTACTCACCGTCCGGGAGTTTTGCAGGACGAATACTATCGCTTATAAGACAAAGCCTATCCGGTCCAAACATTCTGTATGCCGCAAGGAACGCCGCTTTATGAACATGAAGACCATCACAAATAATCTGAGCATAGATATGCTTTTCCGCACCCGCGCCTATCGGTCCCGGAGCTCTATGAAGCATAGGCGGCATAGCATTGAAAGTATGCGTTAAGCAGGAAGCGCCGTTTTCAATTGCGGCAATGGCGGTGCTGTAATCGCAGTCGGTGTGACCTAATGAAACAACCGTCTCGCCGGATACCTGCTTAATAAAAGCAAGACCGTTTTTAACCTCAGGCGCAACCGTTATCATCCTGATATTTTTAAAATGCCTGAATTCATTTACATCGGGTGTTTTAATGTTTTTCTCATCCTGAGCGCCTTTATATTTTGGTGAAATATAAGGACCCTCAAAATGAAATCCCAAAATATTTGCGCCGGAATAATCGGTTTTAGCGTTAGTGACCCTTTCAAGGGCATCATACCCCATTGTCATGGTGGTGGGTAAAAAGGAAGTTGTTCCGCACTTTGCATAAGCCTCGCAAAGGGAACTAAAATCGGCATCCATTGTGTCAAACCCCATCATACCGTGGGTATGAACATCAATAAGACCGGGTATAACGCGAAGTCCCCGTGCATCAAAGCAGTCGCCCGGGATTTGGTTTTCGGTTATATCGGAAATAATTCCGTTTTCTATCAAAATGTTTTTGATTTTTCCGCTTACAAGCGCATTTTTAATAATCATCTATTTAATCTTGAAACCTCTTCTTTAACGATATTATCCATTTCCTCTTTATGCTTTTCCATTTCAGCAACCAGCTTGAATTGAGTCCTGCATCGGTCAATATTCTGAGACTCATAAGTTGTTTTGAAATAGTTATCACCATCGAGATAATCGGTAAGAAATCGAACGCCGCATTCAAGCGTCATGGTCATCGCGCCCAAAACAAGGCAGTCAATCTCCTCTTTTGAAAGATTGCACGAATTTATGTAGCCCCTTGTAAATGCGCGGAACATATTAAGATCAATAGTCATTTTTGAAAGATCTTTTTCATCTTCTTTTGCAGTTGCGGCGCCAAATCTTATGGCATCACCGAAATCATAAAGGGAAAGACCGGGCATAACCGTATCAAGATCGATGACGCAAAGGGATTTTCTCGTATCTTTGTCAAACAGAACGTTATTAAGCTTTGTGTCGTTATGGGTGACCCTTACGGGAAGCTGTCCCGAGTCACGCATTCTCTGCAGAATGCCCGCCTTCTCTTCCCTTTCAATAGCAAATTCTATCTCAGGTTCAACAAGCTTTACCCTATCCATCTTATCGGAGGCAATCGTTTCCTTTAGTATTCTGTATCTATCGGGCGTGTTGTGAAAATTCTTTATCGGCTCGGTAAGTGTATTGGCGGGAAAATCCTCGAGAAGCTTTTGAAATTTTCCGAAAGAAACCGCGGCTTCATAAAAATCATCCGTTGATTCGGGAGCATCAAGACAAATACTGTTTTCAACATAATTAAACATCCTGAATTTTCCGGCACTTGAAGAAAGAAAGTTTTCATTATTCACGGTATGAATCAACTGCATTTGCCTTTCGGGATTGTCCGCCTTTAAAGCCATAAATGAAGTTACCGCGTCAATATTTTTCATAAGATTATGTATCTCAAAAGCATCGCTGATCTTTTGAAGAATATACCGTTTTCCACTATCGGTAACAATCAGGAAAGTGTTATTAATATGCCCGTTGCCGTAAGTCTTTATTTCGATCGGTTCACCGTCGATTATAAAATTTTTAACAACAGAAATATCAATCTTTGTATTATTCATATTCTCTTCCTTTGTTTTCATAATCTTTCTAACGTTATAAATTATAATAACATAATATATTTTAAATAGCAAGAACAAAACCGCGGGCGCACCCGCTTAAAGAGTGCGCCCGTAACATAAATTCTATTTTAATAAATCCAGATTTGCCGCGCCGATAATCCCGGCATCGTTATCGAGTTTTGCGATTTTGACCGTTGTCTGACAGTTAATCGGCTTGTTCATCTCAATATGCCTTAGTATCGGCTCTAAAATGGTTTCGTTTTCTTTTGAAATACCGCCTGAAATGCAGATTGTTTCAGGCCCGAAAGAGTTGATTATATTAACCAGTCCGATAGCAACATAATCAGCATACTGCTCAACGACAGCTTTTGCCGTTTTATCACCTGCTCTTAACCCGTCAAAAGCGGTTTTACCGGTGATATTTTCGATATTCCCATCGCATAACTGCCACATTTTACTATGAGGATCATTTTGCATTGCTTCTTTTGTTTGCCTTATAAGCGCCGTTGCAGATGCATATACCTCATAACAACCACGCCTTCCGCAGTTGCAGGGCAGACCGTTGAAATTTATAACCATATGCCCGAGCTCACCGCCGGAAAACTTGTTGCCGGAATATAACTTTCCGCCGATTATAACGCCGCCGCCGATACCCGTGCCGATAGTTATTGCGACAAGCGTTGCGTCTTTATCGCCATCGTTAACAAGGTATTCGCCGTATGCCGCCGCATTGGCATCGTTCTCACAATAAACTGTTTTGCCGAACTTCTCGGAAAGCATCTTGCCGAGCGGAACATTTTTATAGCGGAAATTATTTGAAAAGAGGATTATTCCCTCTTTACTGTCGATCGCTCCGGGAGATCCGAGACCTATTCCCGCTATATCTTCAAAACCAAGCCCGGCTTTTGATAACAGTTCCTCGCAGGCTAAGTATATTCGTTCGACAATGTTTTCGGCAGAATCAGGCAAACGAGTGGGTGTTGAGATTTTTTCAACAATAGTGTTTTTTTCATCAACTATACCAATCGCGATATTTGTTCCGCCTAAATCGATGCCAATCTTATACATGATTAAACCTCACTGTATATTATTGTGATATCGGGGTGAAGCTGTAAAATAGATGCCGGTATTTGCGGTGTGATGGGTCCGTAAAGCGCCTTATTGAGTATTTCCTCTTTTTGCTTTCCGTTTGCGATAAGCAATATTTTTTTAGCCTGCATTATGGAAACCATACCCATGGTAAGCGCCTTTTTGGGAACATCATCTATTGAATCGAAAAATCTTGAATTTGCTGCAATTGTGGATTCGTGAAGTGTGACAACATGGGTGCTTTTTTCAAAGCAGTCACTCGGCTCATTGAAACCTATATGACCGTCAACCCCGATGCCGAGAAGCTGCAGGTCTATACCGCCGAGTTTTTTAATCCTGTCGTCATAATTTGTGCATTCGGCAACCAAATCTTTTGCGGTTCCGTTAGGCACAAAGGTGTTCTCTTTTTTGATGTTGATTTTTTCAAAAAAGTTTTTCTCCATAAAATAACGGTAGCTTTGAATGTTTTCACCGGATAATCCGACATATTCATCAAGATTGACCGTGGTGACCTTTGAAAAGTCAAGATCTCCCTTCTTATACCATTTGCCAAGCTGATCATAGGCGCCGATCGGGGTCGAGCCGGTGGCAAGGCCCAAAACACTGTCCGGCTTGATAATGACTTGTGCCGAGATAATATTTGCCGCTTGTCGGCTCATTTGTTCATAACTTTTTACTTTGATAATTCTCATTTTACATCACCTGATTTTTTTGTGCTACACAACCTGATACAATCAAAAATTTGATTATCACCGGCTGCATTATGTTATATTTTAAAAGATTATATCGTCATTTTCAATATTCAAAATAGAAACTATTAATATACAAAAAAGAAACTATTTAAGATGCAATAATTCTTTGTTGTTTGCCCTGATTTCGACAAATATTGCCCGCAATTTCATTGACTAAACAATAGAAAATTTTGATAATTACACAAACATTTTTACAAGCGAAATGTTTAATTCTTATTTTTTTTATTGTAGATTTTTTGTGACTTTTTAACATTGACTTTATTTTTCGTATGATATAATATTTTATATATAAATTACTTTATTTTATGGTCGTGGTTTTTATTTCTACTAATATTAACAACAGTCAAAAAGACAACCAAAAAAATAGAACTTCTTCGGTTCCGTTTGTTAGAATTCTTTTTATCCTGATAGGGTTTATTGTTGCTATTTGTGTTATATTGGCAATTTGTATGAACCATGTTATAGCAATCAATTCTCAAAACGAAGCAGATACTTTAAACTATGTTGTTTGCAGAGATAATGCCGAAAGGCTTGTAAACGGTTCAAAAAATCTTACCAATCAGGTTCGCTTTTTTGTGGTTACCGAAGAGAGAGAATATGCCGATAATTATTTCAGAGAGATTAACGCTACCAAAAGTCGGGAAAACGCATTCGAAGAGCTTGCCAAAAGGACTAGTAACAAAGAATATCTCTCCCATATGGAAAAGGCTTTACAATTATCAAAAGAACTTGAAAGGCGCGAAATATATGCTATGCGACTTGTTGCAGACGCAAAAGGATATCTTATTGAATCGTTTGCTTTGCAGTTGAGGCAAATTACAATCAGTCCTGAGGACAATGCACTTTCAAACGAAGAAAAATTAGCGCTTGCCAAAACAATGGTAACCGACTACAAATATGAAGAATATACCCGAAAAATTTACAGCGAGGTTGAGCAGTTTTCCGGCAGCATTATCAAAGAACTGCGCATTAAGCAAAACGAAAGCACAAATAGTCTTGACATTCTTTTAAAGGTTCAGATTATTCTAATAATAATACTTGCAATTCTTGTTATTACCCTGGCATTTATAGTTGTAAGATTTATTATTTTACCACTCAAAAATTTCTCAACCGATTTGCAGGAAAGCGAGTTTATGAACGAAAAAGGTATGCGTGAGATAAGCTCGTTTGCCACTGCTTATAATAAATTACTTGAAAAACGAAATGATGAGAGAGAAAAATTGATTTACACAACAAATCACGATTCTCTCACCGGTGTTTATAATCGTTTGCAGTTTGAAAAATTGCTTTTAAAGGATTCAAGGCCAAAGAGCGGAGCGCTTATCATTATTGATATTGATTTGTTCAAAGAAGTTAATGATACTTATGGTCACACAGCCGGCGATGCCACGCTTAAAAAGCTTGCAAACCTTTTAAGTTCTTCTTTCCGTTCGGATGATTATGTTTGTCGTATCGGCGGCGATGAATTTGTTGTTGTAATGAAAAACATAGGTTCTAAAAACAAAGAACTTATCAAAAATAAAATAAAGGCTGTTATGGCGAAATGCGCTAAGCCGGAAGAGAATATTCCTGCCTTCACTTTAAGCGCGGGTGTTGCTTTCAGCGATAAAACCACATCTTTTAAAAAGCTTTATAAAAATGCCGACAAGGCTCTGTATAAGGTTAAAGATAGCCAAAAGAACAATATTATGTTTTACGGCGATGACAAGTTTGTAAATCAATAACCCTTTTAGTTAATTTTTAATATAACTTACAAAGGAGATATTTATGGACGCTGCAGTAAGAAAAAGGAAGATTACCGAAACCAGTGTTATCGGTATTATTGCAAATGTTTTCTTATCGGCATTTAAGGCTTTTGTCGGTCTTATATCGGGCTCTGTTGCGGTTATACTCGATGCCGTTAACAACCTGACAGATGCGCTTTCTTCGGTTATTACCATTATCGGTGTTAAGCTTGCGGGCAGAAAGCCGGATGAAAAACATCCCTTTGGTCACGGCAGATTAGAATACTTTACCACAATTATAATTTCCGTTATCGTTTTATCGGCAGGTGTTTCTTCACTTTGGGAGTCTATAAAAAAGATTATCTCCCCTGTTAAGCCCGACTTTAAAATATCTTCAATTATAATAATTGTGGTAGCGGTAATTGTAAAACTTCTGCTTGGTTATTTTGTTAAAAACCGCGGTGTAAAATACAATTCCGATGCGCTTGTGGCTTCGGGTAAAGATGCGACATTTGATGCAATAATTTCCGCTTCTACTCTGCTTTCCGCGGTTGCGGCGCTGGTATTCAATGTTGGAATAGACGGCTATCTCGGCGTTATCATTTCCGTGTTTATTATCAAATCGGGCTTTGAAATGCTTATAGAAGGCATAAGCAGTGTTTTAGGCGGCAGAGCCGACAGTGAAACAACCATCGCCATTAAGAGGGATATAAACAATATTCCGGGCGTTCTCGGCGCTTATGACCTGATTTTGCATAACTACGGTCCCGATTCCGCTATCGGTTCAATTCATATCGAAATTTCCGACACTATGGCGGCGGGCGAAATTCATAAGCTTACAAGGCAAATTCAAAGCATTATTTATGAAAAATATAAGATTTTTTTAACCGTCGGAGTATATGCGATAGACAGTGTTCATACTAAAGAACGCGAAGAGATTGCCAAACTTGCGCTTACTCACGAAGGGGTGCTTGGAACACACGGCATTTATTTTGATGAAGAAGCAGGGCTTTTATCGCTTGATGTTTTGGTTGATTTTTCGGTTAAGGATCGCGTAGGGCTTTGCAAGGTATTAACTGAAGAAATATCAAAACTTATTCCGGGCTATAAAATCATAATAAACTTTGACGCTAATTACAGCGACTAATAAAAAAGCGACCCCAAAAGGGTCGCTTAATATTTTACTGTTTTTTATTCTTTTTATTTAGAATTATAACCACGGCAAGGGCAATTATTAACACAGCCGCAAGGCCGGAAGAAATAATTATAAGTATATTTCCTTTGTTAACTCTGACATTATCATCCGTTTTTATTGTTTCACCTGTTGTATCACTATTCTTATCTTCGCTGTTTTCTTTTGAAGAGGATGATGAATTATCTTTTGAAACAGTGCTTGATGTGTTCTTAGAAGATGTACTTGAGTTTTTGGAAGAAGACTTGCTTTCTGTTTTGCTAGAAGAAATGGAAGAAGTATTGCTTGATTTTTCTTCTTCCTTTACCTTTCCTGTTTCACCTTTTGAAAAGTCAAAGGTGATGCTGTTTGTAAGTGTTATATCATCGGGTTTGATTATTACACCGATTTCAATCTTTTGTTTGCCCTCGGCTTTATCGTTTGCAGTAAGTGTAACCTGAGCAAATTCACCCTCAAAAGAAACCGTACCGCTATAAGCCGAAACCGCTTTATTGGTATTTTTATCAAAAGCATTAAGTATGGCGTCTTTTCTTGTTATTTTTCCCGATTTCACAGTAAAGCCCTCGCTCGGGTTAACATAAAAGGCCGCGGAATTGCCTTTCAGGTTTTTACCTACAATTTTTATTGTAAGTGTAACGCTATCGCCTGCTTTAACGCTTTTTTCGGATGGAGTTATTGTAATTTTGTTTTCTTCCGCAAAAGCGGTAACGCAAAGCAACGCAGATAAACTTAGGCATAAAAACGCCGCAAGAATTTTTTTCATAAAGTTTTCATTCCTTTATTCTTTTTTTATAGAATATCACATTATTTTGCTTTTCACAACAATAAAATAAAATATTGCTTGTAAACAGGGGCTTTAACTTATATAATATAGGTATATTTTATGCAAAGGAGAGATGATATGAGCGAAAATCTGCACAAAGACCATCGCAAGCGAGTGCTTGATGAGTTTTTGAAAAACGGTTTTGATATTCATACTCCGCCGCATAAAATTCTTGAATTTTTGCTTTTTTATTGTGTTCAAAGAAAAGATACAAACGGCCTGGCGCACGAATTGATAAACAAATACGGAACTCTTTCGGGTGTTTTAGATGCACCGATTGAGGAGTTGGCTGATTTTAAACTGATGTCAATAAGAAGCGCGGCTCTGCTTAAACTGATTATTCCGCTTGCCAACATCTATTCTTATGATAAATCAAACCGCGTTAAATATTTTGGGAGTTTGAATGATATTGGCGAGTATTTATTTGACAGAATGCGAAACTATGAAAACGAAAGGCTTGCCGTTTTAATTCTTAACGCAGACGGCAGTTTTAAGTCTTTTGATATACTGTTTGAAGGCACGGTAGACAGTGTTAGCATATCAATCAGAAGTTTATTAAAGCTTTGCCTTGATAAGGGCGGCGTTATAGTAGCACTGGCGCATAACCATCCAAGCGGCGTTGCCATCCCATCCGCTGAGGATGTGGCGCTTACCGAAAGAATAGCATCGGCATTAAGCAGTGTGGGACTAAGGCTTATAGACCATATTATTGTTGTAAACAGCGACTATGTTTCCATGGCGGAAAGCCCCGAGTATTCGCACATTTTCAAAACTGAATAATAAAAAAAGCTAGCCAGCTTTATGCTGACCTGCTTTTTTTATTTTATAACTTGTAATGCCTCTTTTATATTGCGAACAGGATAAAGCTTTATACCCTTTGGCGTGGTATCAATCTGCTTTAAGCAGCTTTGCGGCAAAACACAATCGGTAAATCCGAGCCGCGCCGCTTCCATAACGCGAATTTTTGCTCTCGGTACAGCCCTTACCTCTCCCGAAAGACCAACCTCGCCAAAGGCGATAAGTTTTTCGCTTAGCGGAATATCGCGAAGCCCTGATACAAGAGATAAGCAAACCGCCAAATCGCTTGAAGGCTCGTTTATTCTCATACCGCCGACAACATTCAGATAGGTATCGAGATTTGAATAATAAAGCCCCTGGCGCTTTTCGAGAATGGCAAGCAGCATATTAAGCCTGTTATAATCAAAGCCCTGGGACATTCGGCGCGGGTTGCCAAAGCCCGTTGTGGTAACAAGGCCTTGAATTTCCGCAAGTATCGGTCTTGTGCCCTCAATAATACAGGTTACGCAACTGCCGGAAACCCCGCTTATTCTGCCCGAAAGCATAACCGCCGATGGGTTTTCAACCTCTATAAGACCTTTTTCGGTCATTTCAAAAACACCGATTTCATTGGTCGAGCCAAATCGGTTTTTAATAGAACGAAGTATTCGGTAAGATTGGTTTCTTTCGCCCTCAAAATAAAGCACGGTGTCAACAATATGTTCAAGAACCTTAGGGCCTGCAATATCGCCGCCCTTATTGACATGACCCACAAAGATAACGGGCGTTTCCTCGGTTTTGCAGGTGCGGAGAATGGCGCTTGTCGATTCTTTTACCTGGGTGATACTGCCTGCCGCCGATTGAGATTCGCTGACGGTCATTGTTTGGATGGAGTCAATCATAACCAAATCGGGTTTTGAAGATAAAATATACTCACAAACGGTTTGGGTATCGGTTTGGGGTATTATGGTAACATTTTCGCCCGAAACACCAAGCCTGTTTGCGCGAAGTTTTACCTGAACGGGAGATTCTTCACCCGAAACATAAAGGATGTTTTTTTCATTTTCAAGCTTTGCGCATATCTGAAGAAGAATGGTAGATTTACCGATACCGGGGTCACCGGAAATCAAAATGCCCGAGCCCTTTACAATGCCGCCGCCCAAAACGCGGTCAAGTTCGGCAATATCGGTCGGAATTCTGACCTCCCTGTCGGCATTGACATTAAAAAGACTTTCGGCAGAAACTATACCGGGCGATATTCCGGCTCTTGAAACTTTTGATTTTTCGTTTTGCACAATTTGTTCTTCCAAGGTGTTCCAATTTCCGCAATGCGAACACTGCCCCATCCATTTGGGAGAAGAATACCCGCATTCGGAACAGATATATACGGTTTTTTGTTTTGAAGCCATATAAAACACCCCTTTTTCATAAGGGTATTTTATCATAAATCAAATAATTTGTCTATAAAACATTAAAATAATCGTTTATTCCCGCGGTTATGGCAACCGCCATTTTGGTTTGATACTCATTGGTTTTAAGCTTTGAAAGTTCTTCGCCGTTGCTTATAAAACCGCATTCGGCAATAACCATAGGTATTTCGGCGTTGTATAAAAGATAGGTTGATTTTGTACCTTTTTTTACTACTCTTTCGTTACTGTTTTGAAGATGGTTTTTTATGCTTTCCTGAATACAGTTTGCAAGAATATATGAATTTTCGTGTTTTACGCCATAAAAAACCTGAGCCCCGTTTGGAATAGAGGTTGTAAACTTATTAAGATGAATACTGACGCAAATAGCGTCTTTTTCGGAATTGATAAGCGATAATCTGTTTACCATATCGCTTTTTTTGCGCTTTGATATTCTTTCCCCTTTTATATCATCAACCGCGTTATCATCTTCCCTTGTCATAATTACCCTATAGCCCATAAGGGTGAGCATATCTCTTACCTTTTGCGATATAAAAAGGTTAATATCTTTTTCGTTTGTACCATCTATCGCCTCGGCACCGCCGTCAAATTCACCATGACCGGGGTCAATTATGACCGTTTTTATTTCATCGGGTTTTATATCACCTGCCTCTGTAGAACCTTTTATGAGCCCGAACGAAGACACAACGCAAAGAATTAAAACGATGGCTATTTGCGGTATAAACTTTTTAAATATTTTCAATTTATCACTTCCCCTTTTTAAATATATGATTATAAATCGAAAATTTTTCATTGATTAAAATCATTTAAAATGGTATTCTAAAATCACAGGGAGTTGATATTATGAAAGAAATATTTTTCCCCATCGGCAAAAGATATGAGTCATTTGATTTTGAAAATGAAAACCTGACTGCGGTTTTAGAGTCAAAGCTTGAAAGTTATACCCCTGATAATGATGAGATAACCCTTGTGAGCAACGCAATTCAAAACCCTATAGGGTCTAAAAGGCTATGCGAACTTGCAAAGGGAAAACAAAACATAGTAATAATAGCAAGCGACCACACAAGACCTGTTCCTTCAAAAATAATAATGCCTTTACTTTTGGAAGAAATAAGAAAAGGTAACAAGCAAGCGGATATAACAATTCTTATAGCAACAGGTTTCCACAGAAAAACCACCAAGCAAGAGCTTATAGATAAATTCGGCAAAGAGATTGCCGAAAAGGAAAAAATAGTAGTTCACCTAAGCGATGATACCGAAAATATGACCGAAATCGGCACTCTGCCATCGGGCGGCAAATGCATAATAAATAAAATCGCCGCAAATGCCGATTTGCTTGTTTCCGAAGGGTTTATCGAGCCGCATTTCTTTGCGGGTTATTCGGGCGGCAGAAAAAGTGTCTTGCCGGGTGTTTGCTCAAGAGAAACCGTTCTTGCAAATCATTGCGCCGAATTTATCGCAAGCAAGTATTCAAGAACGGGTATTTTAGAAAACAACCCCATTCACGAAGATATGCTTTGGGCGGCAAAAAAAGCGGGGCTTGCCTTTATAGTTAATGTTGTAATAAACAGCAAAAAGAAGGTAGTATATTCAGTTGCCGGCGATGTGGAAAAAGCGCACAAGCGCGGAACTGAGTTTTTATCAAAATACTGCGGTGCCAAATGCGAAGAAGCCGATATAGTTATCTCTACCAACGGCGGATACCCGCTCGACCAAAATATTTATCAATCGGTAAAGGGTATGACCGCCGCCGAAGCCGCTGTAAAAAAGGGCGGAATAATCATTATGCTGTCTTCCGGTAATGACGGTACGGGCGGCGATGATTTTTACAAGGCGATGAAAGAAAACGACAGTGCCGAAGATATCTATAAAGGCATTATGAAAAGAAAAAGGAACGAAACCGAGCCCGACCAGTGGATGGTGCAAATACTGGCACGCATCCTAATGAAAGCCACGGTTATTTATGTTTCCGATTGCGATGATGAAATAATAAAAGATTTCCATTTTATACCGCGAAAATCTTTAAAAGATGCAATTAAAACCGCAAAAGAACTTATCGGAAAGGACAACCCTTCAATAGTGGCAATTCCCGAGGGTGTTTCGGTTGTTGTTAACGGAAACTAAGTTTAAAAACCCGACTGCTTCTTGTAACAAAGACAGTCGGGTTTTAATAATATGGTAGTGTAAAAAGATAAATAAAAACAGGAGAATAAAATTATGCTGCCATTTTTTATAATAATACTGCCGTTTATCGGAACAACATTAGGTTCGGCGGCAGTGTTTTTTTGTAAAAACAACATATCGGAAAATTTAAAAAAACTGATGCTCGCCTTTGCCGCAGGGGTTATGATTGCGGCGGGTATATGGTCGTTGCTTATTCCGTCAATTGAACTTAGCGACAGTAGGCTATTATCCTGGCTTCCTGCCGCGGCGGGTTTTGGCTTTGGAATACTATTCTTAAAAATCACTGAAAATATTGTTTCAAAAATATATAATAAAGTAAATAAAACCCTAAAAAGCACATCATCCGACTTAATGTTGTTTATTGCCGTAACACTTCACAACATACCCGAAGGTATGGCGGTTGGGGTTGCCTGTGCCGGAATGCTTAATAAATCAGGCGGTGTAACCGCCGCGGGGGCTATGGCTTTATCTCTCGGAATAGCAATACAAAATTTTCCCGAAGGAGCAATTATATCCCTGCCGATGAATGCCGGCGGAGAAAATAAGTTTAAATCATTTTTAATAGGCACATTTTCAGGTATAGTGGAGCCGATAGCCGCAATTTTTACCGTTTTATTTGTTTCAAAAATTATTTTGCTTTTGCCCTATTTGCTCTCATTTGCCGCAGGAGCAATGTTTTATGTAACGATTGAAGATTTAATTCCCGAAAGCAAAAACGGAACAGAAAGCGGGATTTGCGCAATTGTTTTTGCGGCAGGCTTTCTTATAATGATGATTTTAGATGTTGTTTTCGGATAAAAAAGTATTGACAAAATAAAAATCGGGGTTTATAATACGAACATAAATTTATAAACCGTTGAGGCGGAGATAACGGCAGTTATGACTTTAAAGAGAGTCTGCGTTGGTGAGAGTCAGGCATGAAACAGATTGTCAAATGGACCGCTGAGGGTGCAGTGAAACCGAAATCGGGAGTATTCTGCAACGCGAGTGCATGCGTAAGTTGCAAGGGATATATTGGTATCCTGTAAAGTGCGCGGAGTTTCCGCGAATCAAGGTGGCACCACGGATAAGTTTTTTGATTATTCGTCCTTGACAGAATAACTTCTGTCAAGGACTTTTTATTTTCGGAGGAACTAAATATGTTATTAACCAAGCGATGGCGTATTTGCCTGTAATTATCTATCAAAATAATAAACAATAAAATTTGGAGGAATTAAAAATGAAAACCGAAAATATACCTTATAAAATATACTTAAACGAAGATGAAATGCCCAAAGCATGGTATAACCTGCGTGCCGATATGAAAAATAAACCGGCGCCGCTTTTAAACCCCGCAACCCATAAGCCGATGACCGCCGAGGAACTTGCACCCGTTTTCTGTGATGATTTAGTCGCGCAGGAGCTTGATGACAAAACAGCATATTTCCCTATCCCGGAAGAGATATTCAATTTTTATAAAATGTTCCGCCCTTCCCCGCTTGTTAGAGCATACTGCCTTGAAGAAAAACTCAAAACACCTGCAAAGATTTACTACAAGTTTGAAGGCAACAACACAAGCGGCTCGCATAAATTAAACTCTGCAATAGCCCAGGCATATTACGCAAAAAAGCAGGGGCTTAAAGGTGTAACCACCGAAACAGGTGCGGGTCAATGGGGCACTGCCCTTTCTATGGCTTGCTCGTATTTCGGTCTTGACTGCAAGGTATATATGGTTAAGGTTTCTTATGAGCAAAAGCCCTTCCGCAGAGAGGTTATGCGTACATACGGCGCTAATGTTACTCCCTCTCCATCAGAAACCACAAATATAGGCAAAAAGATTTTGGCAGAGCACCCCGGAACTACGGGCAGTCTCGGCTGCGCTATTTCGGAAGCGGTAGAGGTTGCAACCACTACACCCGGTTACAGATATGTGCTCGGCAGTGTTTTAAACCAGGTACTTCTTCATCAAAGTATTATAGGTCTTGAAACCGAAGCCGCGCTTAAAAAGTATAATATTAAGCCTGATATTATTATCGGTTGTGCCGGCGGCGGTAGTAACCTCGGCGGACTTATAGCGCCCTTTATGCGCGATAAAATCAAGGGCCTTGCCGATTACAGAATTATAGCGGTAGAGCCCGCATCCTGCCCCAGCCTTACAAGAGGAACCTATGCTTATGACTTTTGCGATACGGGTATGGTTTGCCCGCTTGCCAAGATGTATACTCTGGGCAGTGGTTATATCCCTGCGCCAAACCATGCCGGCGGTCTCAGATACCATGGTATGAGTTCTACCCTTTCACAGCTTTATGATGATAAACTCATGGAAGCCGTTTCCGTTCCCCAGACCGAGGTGTTTGCCGCGGCGGAACAGTTTGCAAGGGTTGAAGGCATTTTGCCCGCTCCCGAAAGCTCTCACGCAATCAAGGTTGCCATTGATGAAGCAATCAAATGCCGTGAAACCGGTGAAGAAAAGACCATTGTTTTCGGTCTTACCGGAACGGGATATTTTGATATGGTGGCTTATGAAAAATTCCATGACGGAAAAATGGATGACTATATTCCTAGCGATGAAGAACTTCAAAAAAGCTTTGCCACTCTTCCGAAAATTGACTGATAATAAAAACCCGAAGGATAATTCCTTCGGGTTTTTTATATCCCTTCTAAATCAAAAGGCGGTATATATTCTTTATCCGCGCTTGATAATTCTTGAATAAAAACATTATCAAAGCCGGAATTTATAATATAATCAGTCACCTTTTCGTATTCTCTTCTTGTGATTTTCCTGCCGATAACCTTATCTTCTTTGGCTTTACTAAGTGGAATATATTGCGCCATAAGGCTAAAATAGGCGTCACGGCAATTATCCTTTACAAAATCAAAAATCTTTATCGCTTCCCGCGTTCCCTGCGGCAAAAGCAGATGTCTTACAATAAGCCCGCGCTTCATAATTCCGTTTTCCACCACTGAGCCGCCAACCTGATCATAGGCTTTAATGATTGCCTTTTTGGCGTAATCGGGATAATCGGGCGCAAAAGAATATTTTTCGGCGCGAAGCGGGTCAAGATATTTTAAGTCCATTAAATATATATCTATAAAACCGTTAAGCATTTCTATCTGTTCGGTCGTTTCATATCCCGAACTGTTGTAAACTATCGGTATTTTAGGGCGGTATATTTTAAGGGCAGAGATTATTGCCTCGGTAAAATGAGTAGGCGTTACAAGATTGATGTTTTCTGCACCCATCATTTCAAGATTTTTAAAAATTTCGGCAAGGCGTTCTTCAGATACCGCTTTTCCGTAGTTTTCTTTGCTTATTTTAAAGTTTTGGCAATAAATACAACCGAGATTGCACCCCGAAAAGAAAACCGTTCCTGAGCCCTTTTTTCCGCTTATTACGGGCTCTTCCCAAAAATGCAAAGCCGCACGGGCAATGTGCGGCTTTAATGGTTCTCTGCAAAAGCCGCCGATGTTTTCGGTGGCGGTTCTTTCTGCATTACACTTTCTCGGGCAAAGGTTGCAAATCATCTTTTTCTTCCCTCGGCTTCTTTTCAAGTATTTTCTTGCGAAGCTTTACACTGTCAAAGGTTTTTCTGGCGCTTACGCGGCCTATAAATTTTTTGTCGCAATTTTTGCAATCAAAATTTGCGCTGAATGAATGGTTATGAAAACTCCATTTGCTTCTTTGTTTTAGTTCACCGCCGCAAAGCGGGCAAACAAAATAAAAGGTTTCTCTCGGTATTTCGGGGCTTTCAAAATCTTTAATATAATATGATTTAAAGGTCAGTCGCTTATAGAATTCGGGATTTGATGTATCTTTGATATAGGTGCAAAACCGTTCTTTGTTATAGCATTTTTTAAGCAGTAATGCGCTTATTGTACTGTCATCCTTTGCGGTATGCAGTTCAAAATCATCAATTTTTATATCCAAAAGCTCCGCCGCCGCGGAAAGAGAAATCTGCGAGGTTATTTCGTGGCCTTTTAGTCTTAATTCATTTTGGATATACTTTTGCAAATCAACATATTTTTCTATCCTAAAATGAACATCTTTAAGAAGCATTCGCTCATTATCGAGTATGGCATAAAGGTCGGAATCGCTCCAGGTCATAACAACGGTATCACCTTTGGCAAAGTCATTAAATGCTTCAACCGCCTGCTTTAAGCTAACGCCCGACAACATCATTTCTTTTGTGATACCGGTGAGATTTGTAAACCTTTTTGAAACCCTTTTTGAAAAGGATGAATGAATGGTAAGGTCAAGGGTATCAACTATATCAAAGGCATCGTTTAACTTTACTGCGCCGATTTGCAATATTTGATTTATAAACCTTTTTTCGGGCACGAAATAGGCGCTATCCCATTCCATATCAAGAATAATATATTCCATTATTTATTCTTTGCCTCATATTTCATTCTTTGTTCTTTGCCGAGAATTTTTTTGCGAAGTCTTATATTCTTAGGCGTTATTTCAACAAGTTCATCCGCTTTAATGAATTCAAGCGATTGTTCAAGGCTTAAAATTGACGGCGGAACAAGGCGAAGCGCCTCATCCGAGCCTGATGAACGGGTGTTTGTAAGATGCTTTTCTTTGCAAACATTGCAAACGATATCTTCATTCTTCGGGTTTTCGCCGACAATCATTCCTTCATAAACAGGAGTGCCCGCGCCTATAAACAATCTGCCGCGGCTTTGGGTGTTGAAAAGGCCGTAGCCTGTGGCTTCTCCTGTTTCGTGGGCAATAATAGAGCCTGTGTTTCTTTGGTCTATATCGCCTTTATATTCCTCATAAGCATAAAAAACATGGTTTAAAATGCCGTTTCCGTTGGTATCGGTCATAAACTGTGAACGATAGCCGAGCAGTCCCCTTGCGGGAATTAAGAATTCCAGATGGGTGGTTCCGCCCTCGCGAGTGCCCATATTCTTGATTTCGGCTTTTCTTGTGCCAAGGCGTTCCATAACCGCGCCGACATATTGTTCGGGAACTTCTATCATAAGCAGTTCAATCGGTTCCAAAAGTTTGCCGTTTTCATCCTTTTTGAATATTACCTGCGGCTGGGAAACCTGGAATTCATAACCCTGGCGGCGCATGGTTTCAATAAGAATTGAAAGATGCAGCTCGCCCCTGCCCGAAACCTTAAAGGTATCGGCGCTGTCGGTCTCTTCCACCCTGAGGCTGACATTGGTCATAAGCTCTCTGAAAAGGCGGTCACGAAGATTACGCGAGGTTACAAACTTACCATCCTTGCCGGCAAAGGGTGAATTATTAACCATAAAGTTCATAGATAAGGTCGGCTCATCAATTTTTACAAACGGCAACGGGTCAATATTATTAACATCGCAAGCCGTTTCACCTATTTCAAGCTCCGAAATACCCGAAACCTGAATAATATCGCCGATTTGAGCAGAGTCAACCTCAACACGCTTTAAGCCCTCAAACATAAATATTTTTGCAATTTTAACATTCGAGCTTGTGCCGTCTTTATGACAAAGCGCAACCGTTTGTCCGCTTTTAACACTGCCGCGAATAACACGGCCGACACCCATTCTGCCGATATATTCATCATATTCAATATTTGTAAACAAAATTTGAAGCGGCGCATCGGGGTCGCCCTCGGGGCAATCTATTTCGTTTATAATCGAATCAAAAAGCGGTTTCATATCCTCGCCCTTTTTATCGGGCGAATATGAAGCAAAGCCCTCTCTTGCCGAAGCGAAAACAACCGGGAATTCAATTTGGTTTTCATCCGCGCCGAGTTCTATAAACAAATCAAGAACCTCATCAACAACCTCATAGGGTCTGGCTGTGGGTCTATCGATTTTGTTGATTACAACAACAACCTTTTTGCCGAGCGCCAAAGCCTTTTTAAGCACAAACCTTGTCTGCGGCATACAACCTTCAAACGCATCAACTACCAGCAGTACGCCATCAACCATCTGCAAAATGCGCTCAACCTCGCCGCCGAAATCGGCGTGGCCCGGGGTGTCGATTATATTGATTTTTATATCACCATAGGTAATACTTGTGTTTTTGGAAAGTATGGTTATGCCGCGTTCGCGCTCCAAATCATTAGAGTCCATAACCCTGTCGTTTACCGCTTCGTTTTGGCGGAAGGTTCCGCTTTGGCGAAGAAGCTGGTCAACAAGTGTGGTCTTGCCGTGGTCAACGTGAGCAATTATTGCGACATTTCTGATTTTTTCCATTTTTTGTAAAGACATTTGCTATTATCCCCTATTTATATTAAATAACTAATAAATTATAAAATAATATATTACGCTTGTCAAATAAAATGTTGAAAAAACAATCATTTAGTAATATAATACCCTAATAAGAAGAGGTATTTTATGACAGTTGAATTTATTACACTCGGTTGTAAAGTTAATCAGTATGAAACCCAGGCGATGAAAGAGGCATTTTCGCTTTACGGTGTATCACCCGTATCAAGCGGAGCCGATATCATCGTCATAAATTCCTGCTCTGTAACGGCGGAAAGCGACCGCAAAACAAGGCAGGCGCTAAACCGCGCAAAGCGGAATAACCCGGGGGCTATAACTGTGCTTACAGGGTGTATGGTTCAGGCTTTTCCCGATGCATCTAAAAACCTCGGCGCTGACCTTGTTATCGGCAATAAGGATGTATCCGCCGTTGTGGAAAAGACAATTAAAACGGCAAATTCCAAAACCCGCGATTTTTCTTATTCTCCCCACGAAACGGGCGATAAATACAATACGCCGAACATCACCGCTTTTGAGGACAGAACAAGGGCGTTTATGAAAATAGAAGATGGTTGCGACCGCTTTTGCTCTTATTGCATTATCCCCTATGCCCGCGGCAGAGTAAGGTCTAAAAGCATTGAGAATATAAAAACCGAAGCCGAAAGCCTTGCAGAAAACGGGTTTTCGGAGGTGGTGCTTGTGGGCATCAATCTATCGGCTTACGGCAAGGGCGAAAGTTTTAACCTTTGCGATGCGGTGGATGCCGTTTGCAGTGTGGGTGGAATTAAGCGCGTGCGCCTTGGCTCTCTTGAACCCGACCACATAACCGATGAAATGTTAGCGCGTTTTAAAGCGCAGGAAAAGTTTTGTCCGCAGTTTCATCTATCTTTGCAATCGGGCTCGGATAAAACGCTAAAACAGATGAACCGCCATTATGATACAGCCTTTTACGCCGATTTGGTTGAGAGAATAAGAAAAATTTTTAAAGACGCGGCTATCACCACCGATATTATGGTCGGTTTTTCGGGTGAAACAGAGCAAGATTTTGAAGATAGTGTAGATTTTGTTAAAAAAATCGGCTTTGCAAGAGCCCATGTTTTCCCCTATTCCGTTCGCCCCGGCACCGTGGCAGAAAATTATGGCGATAAAATTCCGAATAGCGAAAAGACCCGCCGCGCTCATATAATGCAACAGACAGCCGCCCTTTGCGAAAAAGAGTTTTTAAAAACACTTGTAGGCAAAACGGTATCTGTTTTGTTTGAAAGAAATAATGAAGGTTACACTGAAAACTATTCAAAAGTTAAGCTTATAGGCGAGCAAGTCCCGGAAGGCACAATTCAATCAGTAAAAATAACCGAAGCATTTGATACCCATGTCAGCGGTACTCTATCAAACATTTGATTTTTTATCTTGACAAACCGAAGTATTTACATTAAAATATTTTAGGTTCAAGCCGATGTGGCGGAATAGGCAGACGCAAGGGACTTAAAATCCCTCGGTAGCAATA
>CAMPCO010000019.1 GCA_946646305.1 uncultured Clostridia bacterium
ACAATTCTCGGCAGTACGGGTTCTATCGGAACCCAAAGTTTGCAGGTGGCAAGGCAGAGTGGCTTTGAGGTTTTATCTCTTGCCGCCGGCAGTAATATAAAACTACTTGAAGAACAAATAAGAGAGTTTAAACCAAAGGTCGCCGCATGTTTTTCCTCTGCGGCGGCTGCTGATTTACGCCTGCGCGTTAAAGATACCCCGACTAAAATCTTAGAGGGGGAAGAGGGCGTTTGCGAGGCGGCGGCTTTTAGTGATAGCGATACCGTTGTAAGCGCCATTGTGGGCATTGCAGGTTTAAAACCCACCCTTTGCGCCATTGAGAACAAAAAACAAATCGCCCTTGCCAACAAAGAAACCCTTGTAACGGCGGGCGATATTGTAAAAGCAAAGGCGAAAGAGGCAGGCGTTGATATTATCCCTGTTGACAGCGAGCATTCGGCTATTTTTCAGTGTTTGCAGGGGGAGAAAAACAACAAAATTCATAAGATTATTTTAACCGCATCGGGCGGGCCTTTTTTCGGAAAGACAAGAAAAGAACTTGAAAACATAACCGCCGCCGATGCTTTAAAGCACCCTAACTGGGATATGGGCGCAAAAATCACCATAGACAGCGCAACCCTTATGAACAAGGGGCTTGAAGTAATAGAAGCCACCCATCTTTTTGATGTTAAAGCCTCTGATATAGAGGTTGTGGTCCATAGGCAGAGTATTGTTCATTCGGCGATAGAAATGACCGATGGCGCGGTTATAGCGCAGATGGGAACCCCCGATATGCGCCTGCCTATTCAGTATGCGCTGACCTACCCCTGTCGAGCGGGCGCCTATTCAAGGCTTGACCTTATAAAGGCGGGTCATCTTGATTTTTATAAACCCGATACCGAAACCTTTGCCTGTCTGCCGCTTTGTATCGAGGCGCAGGAGATGGGCGGTATCTACCCCGCGGCGGTAAACGGCGCGAATGAAGAGTCGGTAAAACTGTTTTTAAAAGGGGAAATCGGGTTTTTGCAGATAGCAGAACTAAACCGCGCGGCTATGGAAAACGCCGCAAAACTTAAAGACTTTACCGTGGAAGATGTTTTTGCCGCCGATAAAGAGGCAAGGCAATATGTCAGAGATCACGCTTTGAAAGGATAGTGAACAGTATTTCCGTTGTAGCTGGTATTTGGGGCAATGTTTGGCCGTATTTAGTTGCGGTTTTATTGTTTTTATTGCTTGTTGTAATACATGAATTCGGCCATTTTATAGCCGCTAAGGCTTTGGGTGTTCGGGTAAACGAATTCTCGGTAGGCTTCGGCCCTAAAATATTCAAGAAAAAATGGGGCGAGACCACCTATGCCTTGGGGCTTGTTCCCTTTGGCGGATATTGCGCCATGGAGGGCGAGGATGAAACCAGTGATGACAGTCGCGCTTTTTGCAACAAAAAAGCCTGGCGGCGCTTTATTATTGTCATTATGGGCGCTGTTTTCAATATTTTGTTCGGTTTTGTTTTAATCGGCATTATATTAGCCCCCGAAAAGCAGTTTGCCACAACCACCGTATCCCGGTTTCACGAAAATGCTTTAAGCGAGGAAACGGGACTTAAAACGGACGACACCATCATAAAGGTTGACGGCAGAAGAATATACACAACCTATGATTTAAGCTATGCTTTTACTAATGTAACCGATGGCAAGATAGATATAACCGTTAAGCGTGATGGCGAAAAAAAGCTTTTAAAGGATGTAACCTTCGCCACCGAAAAGGAAAACGGAATAAGTTATCTCGGTGTCGATTTTTATGTTTATCCTAAGGAAAAAACCGTTTTGTCATTTGTTTCCCAAACGGCCAAAACCGCGGTTTCCTATTGCGCGGTGATCTGGCGGTCGCTTTTAGACCTTATATCGGGCAAATACGGAATAAGCGCGGTATCAGGCCCTGTCGGTGTTACCGCGGCAATCGGCTCGGTTGCAAGGCAAAGCCTTCGAAATATTCTGCCCATAATGGCGCTGATAGCAATAAACCTCGGAATAATGAATTTATTGCCCTTGCCGGCGCTCGATGGCGGAAGACTGATGTTTATTCTTTTTGAAATGATAACGGGAAAACCCGTTCCGAAAACTCGCGAAGCGGCAATTCACGCCGCGGGCTTTATAATACTGATACTACTGATGGTTTTAATAACCGCAAAAGATATTTATTCACTTATTACGGGGTAAAAAAATGGATTTTGTTAAAAACACGAGAAAGGTTAAAGTGGGCGGCATTTATATCGGCGGCTCGGCGCCTGTAACCGTTCAATCAATGCTTAATGTTCCCGCGCACGACAGCGAGGGTAATGTCCGCCAGGCGCTCGCCCTTGAAAAGGCGGGGTGTGATATCATCCGCGTTTCGGTGCCTGACAAAGACTCGCTCAAAACGGTCATAGCGCTTAAAGAAAATATATCCGTGCCTGTTGTGGCGGATATTCATTTTGATTGGCGGTTAGCGGTTGAATGTGCCGGAATAGGTGTTGATAAAATTCGCATTAACCCCGGCAATATAGGGGATGAAGAAAATGTTGCGCGGGTTGTTGCCGCTTGCAAGGCTAAAAACATACCCATCCGCGTGGGGGTAAATTCCGGCTCTGTTCAAAAGGATATTTTGGCGCGCTTTGGCTCTGCCACGCCCGAAGCCCTGGTTGAAAGCGGACTTATGCACATAAGACTTCTCGAAAAATATGATTTTTACGATACCGTTTTATCGCTTAAATCATCAAATGTTAAAACTATGTATGACGCTTATAGCCTGGCGCACGAAAAGTGCGACTATCCGCTTCATCTCGGTGTTACCGAAGCGGGTACATATAATGCCGCCTGTATTAAATCGGCGGCGGGTATAGGCGGACTTTTGCTTAAAGGCATAGGCGATACCATCAGAATTTCCATCACCGGCGACCCGGTAAAAGAGGTTGAAGCGGGGATAGAACTTTTAAAGGCGCTGAACCTAAGAAAGGGCGGAATAAAATTCATTTCCTGCCCGACCTGCGGCAGAACAAAGGTAGACCTTATCGGTCTTGCCGAAAAGGCGCAGGAAAGATTTAAAGATATAGATAAAGATTTAACCGTTGCCATTATGGGTTGTGTTGTAAACGGCCCCGGCGAAGCATCCGCGGCGGATATAGGCATAGCAGGCGGAAAGGGTTGCGGCGCTTTGTTTAAAAAAGGCGAGATAATAAAAGCCAACCTGCCTGAAAATAAGCTTTTGGATGCGCTTTATGAAGAAATACTCAAAATGTAAACTTAAGGGGAAACACAATGCAGGCATTTAAAGACATTTTCGGCGAATATTTAAGCGAGGATATAAACCGCGCTTTAGAAAATTCGCTTATCGAAAAATGTGAACTTGATATAGAAAACAGAAAGATAAAAATCAAGGCAGTATCAAGCAAATATCTGCCTTTTAAAACTATATATTCCGTAAAACAGGCGATAAAGGATGCTTTATCGCTTAAAACCATTTCTTTTGATATAAGCTTTGATGGCGATACTTTAAGCGCCGAGTCAATTCTCGATGTTATAGAAAGCTTAAAGGTTAAAAATGCCGCGATAAACGGCTTTTTCAATGAGGCTGAGTGTTCCTTTGACGGCAACACCGCAAATATTACCCTTAAATACGGCGGCTATGAGATACTAAAAGAAATCGGCTTTGAAGCCCTGCTTAAAAAGAACATCAAAACCCTTTTTGGCAGGGATGTGGAAGTAAAATTTAGCGGTCAGCTTGAAACCCCTGAAATAAAACTGCCGAAAGAAGAACAAAAGGGCGAAGCGGCGGTTTACAAAAAGGAAGAGCCGAAAGCAAAAACCGAAACAGATACCGCAAAATACGATGAAAAACCGGCAGACGGCCTGCCGATATTTATTGAAAGCGCAAAACTTTTTTACGGCAGAAATCTTAAAACCGATATAAAACCCCTTAAAAATGTTTTGCCACCCACCGATGCAGAGGGCGGGGTTAATGTTTGCGCCTGGGGCGAGGTTTTTGATTGCGAGGTAACCTCTAAACCCACCAAAAACGGCGGAATAAGGGTAAACGGCAAGTTTTGTTTGTCCGATGGGACAAACACCCTTATGTGCTCGGTCGGCAGAACCTTCAGTAAGCAGTACAGCCCCGACTTTGAAAGGGATGCTATGCGTTATGCAAAAATGCTTTCCCCGCTTAAAAACAAAACCTGCCTTATCGTAAACGGCGTTTACGCTTTTGACCGCTGGAGCAATGATTTTATATTGGAAATAAAAACAATGGCTACCGTTATTAAATACGAAGAGCAGGACAGATACAAGGGCGACCGCCGTATTGAACTGCACTGCCACACCAATATGTCTATAAAGGATGCGGTTTCTTCGGCGGAAAGTATTATCAAAACGGCATACAAGTGGGGTCACGGCGCGGTTGCCATAACCGACCACGGTGTTTTGCAAAGCTTCCCCGAAGCGGCGGCAACCGTTAAAGATATAAGAAAAAAAGGCGGCGAATTCAAGGTTATTTACGGCGTGGAAGCCTATTTTATCGATGATTTGCGCCACGATATAAAAGAAAAATCGCCAAGAGAGCTTGCGCGTATGCGCAACCACCAGATTATACTTGTAAAAAACGCAACGGGACTGCGCAATCTTTATGAGCTGGTTTCCGATGCTCACCTGAAAGACTATATGGGCAAGCCGGTAACACTGCGTTCAAAGCTTGACAGACTGCGCGAGGGGCTTATAATAGGCTCGGCTTGTGAACGCGGCGAACTATATCGCGGTATTGTGGACGGGCTTTCGGATGAAGAATTATATGAGATAGCATCTTATTATGATTATCTTGAAATACAACCCCTTGGCAATAACGAATTCATGGTCAGAAATTCATCCCTGCCCGATACAACCGATAAACACGGCAATGTTATTGTAAACAGATTTAAGGCGGTAACCGATTTAGAGGTTATAAGAAACTTTAACCGCAAGGTGGTAGAGATTGCCGATAAACTCGGAAAACCGGTTGTTGCAACGGGGGATGTGCATTTCCTTAAAAAGAGCGATGGTATCATTCGCCAGTGCATTATGGCGTGGCAGAATTTTGATGATATTGAATACCAGGCGCCGCTTTATTTTAAAACCACCGAAGAAATGCTTGGCGATTTCTCATATTTCGGCGACAGGGCGAAGGAATTTGTTATAGATAACCCGCGCAAAATTGCCGATATGATATCGCCCGATATTATTCCCATACCTTATGAAAGCCATCCGCCTGTTATCGAAGGCTCGGATGAGGAACTAAGGCGAATATGCCTTGAGAGGGCGCATTCGATTTACGGCGATACATTGCCTGAAATAGTTGAAAAAAGGCTGACAAGAGAACTTGACGCCATAATCAACAACGGCTACTCGGTTATGTATATGTCGGCGCAGAAGCTGGTGGCTTACAGTGAAAAAGAAGGCTACCTTGTAGGCTCGCGTGGTTCGGTCGGCTCATCCTTTGCCGCCACAATGGCGGGTATTTCAGAGGTTAACCCCTTGGCGCCGCATTATGTTTGCCCCAAATGCCGCCACAGTGAATTTATAACCGATGGCTCGGTGGGGTCGGGCTTTGATTTGCCTGAGAAGAAATGTCCCGTTTGCGGTGAAGAGATGAACCGCGATGGCCACGATATTCCTTTTGAAACATTTATGGGCTTTGACGGCTCAAAGGTTCCCGATATCGACCTTAACTTCTCGGATGAGGTTCAAAATAAGGTTCAAGATTATACAAAGAGCCTTTTCGGCAGTGAAAACGTATTCAAGGCGGGCACAGTTTCCACCATTGCTAAAAAGACCGCCTATGCCTGCGCGCTATCCTACGCCGAAAAGATGAATTTGAATTTGAGCAAAGCGGAGCTTAACCGCCTTGCAAACCTTGTTGAAAGCGCAGGGGTTAAGACCACAACAGGTCAGCACCCGGCGGGAATGATTGTTGTTCCGCGCGGGGAGAGTATTTATGATTTTACCCCCATTCAGCACCCTGCCGATGATGTTAAATCGGATATTATTACCACCCATTTTGAATTCAAGTATATTCACGATACTCTGCTCAAACTCGATGAGCTCGGACATGTTGTGCCGACCACATATAAATATCTTGAAGAGTACTCGGGAATTCCGGTAGATACCGTTTCGATGAGCGACCCTAAGGTCTATTCTCTATTTACATCTACCGAGGCGCTGGGCGTTACCGAGGATGAGATTTTTTCAAAAACCGGAACTTTGAGCCTTCCCGAATTCGGCACCGCGATGGCAAGAGGGATGCTTATGGACTGCAAACCGAAAGCCTTTGCCGACCTTTTGCAGATTTCGGGCCTTTCCCACGGTACCGGCGTTTGGGTGGGAAATGCAAAAGACCTTATCGATAACGGCACCTGCACCATTTCGGATGTTATAGGAACCCGTGATAACATTATGGTTTACCTTATTTATAAGGGTATGAGCGCGGAACGCGCCTTTAAAATAACCGAAACGGTAAGAAAAGGCGCCGTGCATAAGGGCAAAATATCGGCGGAAGACTGGGCAAAGATGGAAGAAGATATGCGCGCAATCGGTGTGCCCGAATGGTATATCAAAAGCTGCGCCAAGATTGAATATATGTTCCCGAAAGCCCACGCCGCGGCTTATGTAATTTCAGCGCTCAGGGTTGCATGGTATAAGATTTACTACCCGCTTGAATTTTACTGCGCATACTTTACCGCAAGGCCTGAAAATGTTGATGTTAAAACCATTTTAAAAGGTCAGGATGCCGTAAAAGCGGAAATGGCGCGTATCGACTCGCTCGGTAAAGAAGCCAGCGATAAGGAAAAAAGCGTTTATGAAAACCTGCTTATCTTTAACGAGATGATGGCAAGGGGAATAGGTGTTTTGCCGATTGATATCAATCATTCCCACGCGGTAAAATATGTTCCCGAAAACGGAAAGATGCGCCTGCCTTTCGGCTCGTTGCCCGGTGTAGGTGATGCGGCGGCATTCTCGATTTACAACACAGCGCAAAAGGGTAATTTTATCTCGCGCGAAGATTTTGTAAATCAGGCGGGAATATCAAAAACAGTAGCGGAAGCCTTGTCCTCTATGGGGGCGCTCGGCAACCTGCCCGATACAAACCAAATATCTATGTTTTAATATATAAATATAATTATATATACATAAATATAATTGTTCACAAAACATTTACAAATGCGAAAACCCTCTTATATAGAGGGTTTTCTGCTGTTTTACCTTACCTAAAATATAAAAAAATGTAAAAAAGGGTTGCATTTTTGTAATTAGTTGGTATAATAGTAATAACAGGTTACAAAATTGTAACTTTTTCCAAAACGAAAAGAAGTGAGAAAAATAGTTCAGTTAAAAGCAAAGGCAAAACAGAATATTAAGTTAATATTAAACAATATTAAAAGCGGCCGCAGAACAGCCGTTTTATCTTTGTTTTCCGTAGTGTTTGTTTTTTGCCTTGTTATATCATTTGTCTTTTCGGGCGCGCGGCTTGTCTATCGCGTTAATTATTCCGGCAAGAATATTGCAATAGTTGATAAAAAAGAAACCTTTGATGATGCAAAACGCGCCGTTGTTAAAATAGTAAACGGCAAAAATGTTGAAAAGGCGGTTTCCGCCCCTGAATATACTGCGACTATTGCTCCTACCTTTGCGGTTAATAATAAGTCCGAAATAGTAGATGCAATTATTGATAATACCGATGATATAATCACCGGCAGTGTTTTGAATATCGATGGTGTTGAAACTTTGTGCGCCGAAAGTGAAACCCTTGAAAGGTGTATGAAAGAGCATCTTGATAACTTTGCCATTGAGGATGAAATCTGCAGTTCATATTTCCTTGAAAACATAAAGATTGATAACGGCTATTATTTAAAGGATGATGTTTGCAGTGAAGAAGAAATAATCGCAACATTATCCGATCTTACCGTTATAACCGAGGTTAGCTTCATAACCGATATTACCGTTCCGTTTTCAACAATCGAAAACCCCGACAGTTCACTGATGGTGGGAACAACCAAGGTGGTAACACCGGGCGTTAACGGTATCAATCGTGTTGAGAAGAAGAATACCTATATAAACGGTGTGCTTACAAACGAGGTTATGAACGAAGAAACGGTTGTTTCAAAACCGGTTGATGAGGTTGTAAATGTCGGCACGGTTCTGCCCGATTTATCTAAATATGCGATTGAGTATACCGGCAGCGGACTTGCTTTCCCCGTGGCTTCAAACAGTTGGTCTGTAAGCGCTTATTTCGGTGATGACCGCGGCCATAAGGGTATTGACCTTTCCGCCGCGACAGGCACTCCGATAGTGGCGGCGCAAAGCGGCACGGTTACCCTTTCTCAGTGGTACTATGGTTACGGCAACTGCGTTATCATTGACCACGGCAATGGCTTTACCACCCTTTACGGTCACGCAAGCCAGCTTCTTGTGAGAAACGGCCAGCATGTAAAAGCGGGCGATTTGATTGCCCTTGTAGGTTCAACGGGCGATTCAACCGGAAGCCATCTGCATTTTGAAATATCCATAAACGGCAACCGAATAGACCCGGCTTACTATCTGGGACTAAGATAAATGAGGATTCTTTGCACGGTGCTTTTGCACCGTGCTTTTTTTATACCCCAAAACCCCTTTAAAAAGCCTTTTATTCCTTGACTAAACCACAATATGTGGTGTATAATAAATTATTATAATCAGTATAATGAAAGGAGTGCGCTTAAGTGGCTGTTAAGAAAACGGAATACGGCAACGAAAGCATACAAAAACTTGAAGGCCCCGACCGTGTCAGAAAACGCCCGGGCGTTATTTTCGGTTCGGATGGACTTGATGGTTGCGAGCATTCTGCTTTTGAAATAATATCAAACTCCATAGACGAGGCAAGAGAGGGCTTCGGCAAAAAAATAATTGTTACCAAATATCAGGATGGCTCTATCGAGGTAGAGGACTTCGGTCGCGGCGCGCCGGTTGACTTTAACCCAAAAGAGCAATGCTATAACTGGGAGCTTCTTTATTGCGAGCTTTATGCAGGCGGTAAATATAATACCAATGAAGGCGCAAACTATGAATATTCTGTCGGTCTTAACGGCTTGGGCCTTTGCTCAACACAGTATTCATCCGAGTTTATGGATGTTGAAATAAAACGAGATGGTTTTAAATACAACCTGCATTTTGAAAAGGGCTATAATGTCGGCGGGCTTAAAAAAGAACCCTATTCGGGCAGAGATACGGGCACCAAAACCCGCTGGAAACCCGATATTGAGGTTTTTACCGAGGTTGATATTCCGTCCGAATATTTTTTGGATATTTTAAAGCGGCAGGCTATTGTTAACGATGGGCTTACCTTTGAATTTCGCGAGCAGCAGGGCAGAAGCTTTAAAACCGAAACCATTATTTATAAAAACGGTATAACCGATTATGTTTCGGAAACAGTCGGTGAAGAAAAATTAACCCCCGTTCAGTTCTGGAACACCGAGCGCAAGGGCAGAGACCGCGATGATAAACCCGAATACAAGGTTAAGATAAACGCGGCGCTTTGTTTTTCCAATCTGCACACCCTTAAAGAGTATTATCACAATTCAAGCTGGCTTGAATACGGCGGCGCCCCCGAAAAGGCGGTGCGCAATGCCTTTGTTTACAGCATAGATAACTATATAAAACAAAACGGAAAATATAAGGCAAACGAAAGCAAAATTTCTTTTTCCGATGTTGAAGAATGTCTTGTGTTGGTGGTTTCATCCTTTTCTACCATAACCTCTTATGAAAACCAGACCAAAAAATCAATCACCAACAAGTTTATAGGCGATGCGATGACCGAATTCTTCCGCCATCAGTTGGAGATTTACTTTATCGAAAACAAAGCGGATGCCGATAAAATCGCCGAGCAGGTGCTTATAAACAAGCGCAGTCGCGAAAGAAGCGAAAGGGAAAGAATAAATCTTAAAAAGACCCTTTCCGCCGGCAACAGCATTACCGACAGGGTTCAAAAATTTGTTGATTGCCGCAGTCGTGATGTGAACGAGCGCGAGCTTTATATAGTTGAGGGCGACTCGGCTCTCGGTTCCTGCAAAATCGCGCGCGATGCCGCTTTCCAGGCTATTATGCCGATAAGAGGTAAAATTCTTAACTGCTTAAAGGTTGAATACGATAAAATCTTTAAAAGCGATATTATAACCGACCTTTTAAAGGTGCTTGGTTGCGGGGTTGAGGTTAAGTCAAAGGCAAACAAATCGCTTTCAAACTTTGATTTAGCCAATCTTCGCTGGAATAAAATCATAATCTGTACCGATGCCGATGTGGATGGTTTCCATATCAGAACGCTGGTGCTTACAATGATTTATCGCCTTATGCCCACCCTTATAAACGAGGGCAGGGTTTTCATAGCGGAAACACCGCTTTATGAAATAACCACAAAGAAAAAGACCTATTTTGCTTATGATGAAAACGAAAAGGCCGATATTCTTGAAAATATGATAGAGGGCGAAAAATACACCGTTCAGCGCAGTAAGGGACTTGGTGAAAACCAGCCCGAAATGATGAGTCTTACAACCATGAACCCCGCTACCAGAAGGCTTATCAAAATTATGCCCGAGGATGCCGCTAAAACAAGCGAGATGTTTGACCTTTTGCTCGGCGATAATCTGCAGGGCAGAAAAGAATATATCGCCGAAAACGGCTATCTTTATATGGAAGATACAGATTTAAGTTAACGAATATACTAAAAGGAGATAAAAATGGCTCCGAGAAAGAAAAAAACGGAAGAAAAAAAGATTAACCCCGCGGCGGAAAACGCCTATATAGCAGGGGCGGGCACAGTGGTTGAAAGCCGTGTAACCGATACACTCAAATCAAACTTTATGCCCTATGCCATGAGTGTTATAATATCTCGTGCCATCCCCGAAATAGATGGTTTTAAACCATCCCACCGCAAGTTGCTTTATACTATGTACGGTATGGGGCTTTTAAACGGTCCCACAATCAAATCGGCAAATATTGTCGGCAGAACAATGCAATTAAACCCCCACGGCGATGCCGCCATTTACGAAACAATGGTGCGCCTTTCCGAGGGTCACGAAGCATTGCTTCATCCTTATGTTCGCTCAAAGGGTTCTTTCGGTAAAGCATATTCCCGCGATATGCAGTATGCCGCATCCCGCTATACCGAAGCAAAGCTTGCCCCCATCTCGGCGGAGCTTTTTGCCGATATTGATAAAGACACCGTAGATTTTGTAGATAACTATGATGCCACAATGAAAGAGCCGGTGCTTTTCCCGGTTACTTTCCCGTCTATTCTCGTAAATTCAAATATGGGTATCGCCGCCGGTATGGCAAGCCGCATTTGTTCCTTTAACCTTAAAGAGGTTTGCGAAACCACCATTGCCTATATAAAAGATAATGATATAAATGTTGCCGATACCCTTTTGGCGCCCGATTTTCCCGTTGGCGGTGAACTGCTTTATAACCGCGATGAAATGGAGAATATCTATAAAACGGGCAGAGGCTCATTTAAGGTTCGCGGAACATACTCTTATGATAAACAGAATAACTGCATAGATATAAATTCCATTCCGCCCACCACAACTACCGAAGCGATTATAGAAGCGGTGATTGACCTTGTAAAGGCGAAAAAAATCACCGAAATAAACGATATTCGCGATGAAACCGATTTGCAGGGCCTTAAAATAACAATAGATTTAAAACGCGGAACAGACCCCGAAAAGCTGATGAAAAAGCTTTTCAAAATGACCCCCTTGCAGGATAGTTTTGCCTGCAACTTCAATATTCTTATAGCATCCTCTCCCCGTGTTATGGGCGTTAAAGAGATAATCGAAGAATGGGTTGCTTTCAGAAAAGAATGTGTTAAAAGGCGCATATTCTTCACCCTTTCAAAAGCGGAAGAAAAGCTTCATCTTTTAAAGGGTATGGAAAAGATACTGCTTGATATTGATAAGGCGATTAAAATTGTTCGCGATACCGAGCAGGAAAAAGAGGTTGTTCCAAACCTTATGATCGGCTTTGGCATTGATGAAACCCAGGCTGAGCATGTTGCCGAAATAAAGTTAAGGCATTTAAACCGCGAATATATATTAAAGCGGCTTGAAGAAGTAGAAAATCTTGAAAAACAGATTGCCGAAATGAAAGAAATTCTGGAGTCCGCTTCCAAGATAAAACGCATTATAATAAACGAGCTTAACGATGTCATCAAAAAATACGGCACCGAGCGCAAAACCGCTATTATTTCCGCAGAGGAAAACGATGTTACCGCCGAGCCGGAGGTTATCGACAATTCACCCGTTACTCTTTTCTTTACAAGGGACGGCTATTTCAAAAAGATAACACCGCAGTCACTTAGAATGAGCGGTGAGCAAAAGCTTAAAGAAAACGATAAAATCATCCAAACGGTTGAATCGACCAATGCCCACGATTTGCTTTTCTTTACCGATAAGTTCCAGGTCTACAAATCAAGGGTAAGCGATTTTTCCGATGGCAAGGCAAGTGTTCTCGGCGATTATGTTGCCGGGGTGCTCGACTTTGAGCAGGATGAAAGCAGTATTTATATGGTTGACACCATCGATTATACCGGCTTTATGCTCTTTATCTTTGATAACGGCAGAATAGCCAAGGTTCCGCTTTCTTCCTATGTTACAAAGACCAACCGCAAAAAACTTATAAAAGCATATTGCAATAAGTATAAACTGCATTCCGTGCTTTACTTTAAGGAAAATTGTGATATACTAATTAAGTCTACCAATAAGCGTATGCTTATAGTAAACACCGCTTCCGTTCCCGAAAAAGCCACAAAAGATAACGGCGGTATCGCCGTTATGACCCAGAAAAAGGGTCATCGGGTTTATTCGGTTACCATCTATAAAAGCGGCAGTCTTGAAAATGAGCATCGCTACAGAACAAAAAATCTGCCTGCCGCCGGCAGTGTAAAGCCGGACAATAAGGCAAAGCAGGCAGCGATGGATATATAATATGTAACCGTCCGTACTTTAGTTAACAGTTCGGGCGGTATCATCCCGAACTGCAAACGCACATAATTCGGACTGACAGTAGTTATTATATCCGCTAAAAATATTATTATTCAAAACCACTTTTTTCGGAGTTGATAAAAATGGATACCGCACTTGCAAAACAGTACGATCCCAAAGAGGTTGAAAACCGAATATATACCATGTGGCAGGAAAACAGATATTTCCATGCCAAAAGGGAAGAGGGCAAAAAGACCTATACAATAGTTATTCCGCCCCCGAACATAACAGGCCAGCTTCATATGGGACATGCGCTTGATAACACCTTGCAGGATATTCTTATCCGCTTTAAGCGTATGCAGGGGTATGATACCCTTTGGCTTCCCGGCACCGACCACGCTTCCATAGCAACCGAAGCCAAAATAGTTGAGGCTATGCGTAAAGAGGGTATAACCAAAGAGCAGATAGGCCGCGATGCCTTTTTAGAGCGCGCCTGGGAATGGAAGAAAACCTATGGCGGCAGAATAATCGAACAGCTTAAAAAAATGGGCTCTTCCTGCGATTGGGAAAGAGAAAGATTTACCCTTGATGAAGGTTGCTCAAAGGCCGTTCGCGAATTTTTCAATAATCTTTATGAAAAAGGTCTTATCTATCGCGGCGAGCGAATGATAAACTGGTGTCCCCATTGCAAAACCTCCATTTCCGATGCCGAGGTTGAGTATGAGGATCAGGCAGGCCATTTCTGGCATATAAAATATCCTTTTGCCGATGGCAGCGGATATATAGAAATCGCCACCACCCGCCCCGAAACCATGCTCGGTGATACCGCCGTTGCGGTTCACCCCGATGATGAAAGATATAAGGATGTAATAGGTAAAGAGCTTGTTCTGCCTATTCTTCATAAAAAAATACCCGTTATTGCGGATGACTTTGTTGAAATGGATTTCGGCACAGGCGCCGTAAAAATCACCCCTGCCCACGATCCCAACGACTTTGAAGCGGGACTTCGCCACAATCTTGAAGTTATCACCGTATTCACAGAGGATGCTCATATTGTTGATGATTATCCCAAGTATGCGGGTATGGATCTTGCCACCGCGCGCAAGGCGATTGTTGCCGATTTAGAGGCGGAAGGCGCATTACTCAGTGTTGAAGATTATAACCACAATGTCGGCACCTGCTATCGTTGCGGCACAAATATCGAGCCCAGGGTTTCAAAACAATGGTTTGTTAAGATGAAGCCTTTGGCAGAGCCGGCTATAAAGGCGGTTAAAGAGGGAGAGACCAAGTTCATCCCCGAAAGATTTGATAAAATATATTTCCACTGGCTTGAAAATATTAAAGACTGGTGTATTTCCCGTCAGCTTTGGTGGGGTCACAGAATACCCGCGTGGTATTGCGATGATTGCGGTGAAATAACCGTTTCCCGCACCGATGCTACCGAATGTAAGCATTGCGGCAGTAAGCATATAAGACAGGATGAGGATACGCTTGACACCTGGTTTTCTTCCGCTTTGTGGCCTTTTTCCACCCTCGGCTGGCCGGAAAAAACCGCCGATTTTGAGCATTATTACCCAACCAACACCCTTGTAACAGGCTATGATATTATTCCGTTCTGGGTAATGAGAATGATGTTCTCGGGTATCGACCAAACGGGACAGGTTCCCTTTAATACCGTTCTTATTCACGGCCTTGTAAGGGATAGCAAGGGCAGAAAGATGTCAAAATCTCTCGGCAACGGTGTTGACCCGCTTGAAGTTATTGACAGTTACGGCGCAGATGCGCTCAGATTTTCTCTTGCAACGGGCAACAGCCCCGGCAACGATATGCGCTATATTCCCGAGCGTGTTGAAGCAAGCCGCAACTTTGCAAATAAGGTTTGGAATGCCGCAAGATTTATTTTGATGAACCTTGAAAGCGATAAGGTTTTACCGCTTGACCTTAATAATCTTGCCATAGAAGATAAATGGATACTTTCAAAGTATAATACTCTTGTAGGCGAGGTTACAAGCAATCTTGAAAGTTATGAGCTCGGTATGGCGGTTCAAAAACTTTATGACTTTATCTGGGATGTTTTCTGCGATTGGTACATAGAAATCACCAAAGCAAGGCTTACCGGCGATGATAAAGCCGCCGCGGATACCGCGCGCAGTGTTCTCAACTATGTTTTCACCAATACTTTGGCGCTGCTTCATCCCTTTATGCCGTTTATCACTGAAGAAATCTGGCAGAATATGCCCCATATAGGTGAAGCGCTTATGGTTTCCTCTTTCCCGCAGGTCAGAGAAGACCTTGACTTTAGAGATGAAGAAGAGCAGTTCACCATTATTATGAATGTAATAAAGGCGATAAGAAACCGCCGCAGTGAGATGAATGTTCCGCCTTCCAAGAAGACCACCATTCAAATTCAAACTGCGGAAAAGGATGTTATAAATGCGGGCGTTTCTTATATTAAGCGCCTTGCGTGGGGTTCTTCGGTTCAAATCGGCGATAGCTTTTCAAGCGCGGGTGCTGTCAGAATAGTCACCGATAGCGCCACCGTTTTCCTGCCGATGAGCGAGCTTATCGATGTTGAGGCGGAAAAGCAAAGACTTCTTAAAGATTTGGAAAAGGCCAACGAAGATAAAAACTTCTTTGAAAGCAAGCTTAATAACGAAACCTTTATGGCTAAAGCGCCCGAGGCGGTAGTTGCAAAGCAAAAAGAAGGACTTGCAAAAGCGCTTAAAAAGATTGAAATGATAAACGATAATCTAAAAGAACTCGAAAGTCTATAAATAGAAACCGACAGTCTTCTCACCCTTTTAATATAGTGTGAAAAAACTGTCGGTTCTTAAATTTGGGCGTATTTGAAGCGGCAAGGCCGATTTTTCAAACCACGCTCAATCTATCCCCGGCTGTTCCCGGGTTGCATGGTTCCCTATTTAAGCCTTGCCGCAAAAGGAATTCCATGCCAAATAGGGCAAATTCGGACAAACGATAAACTACACAAAATCATATTCCTCTTTTTGCCCCATTTTAATTATTTGAAAAACATAAAAAAAGATACCTGTAAAATTTTGGAGGAAACCATGAACTTTAAGCAAGCGCTCGATTATGTTAGCGGCTTAGGTCTTACAGGCCAAAAGGCGACACTTGATCGAATGAATTATGCCCTTGAAAGACTGGGGCCCCAAAACAAGTTTAAAGTAATTCATATCGCCGGCACAAACGGAAAAGGCTCTGTTTGTGCTTATGTTTCCGCCGCCTTAAAATCGGCAGGTTATAAAACAGGACTTTTTATCTCCCCGCATATTTTCGATATCAGAGAGAGAATCGGGATAAACGGTGAAAAGATAAGCGAAAGTGATTTTGCAAGATTGATAGGCCGCGTTTTTGAAATATCCGCCCCGCTTACCGCGTTTGAATGTTTAACCTTGGTGGCGTTTATGTATTTTAACGAAAAGGGAGTAGAGGTGGCTGTTCTTGAAACGGGACTCGGCGGCAGATTTGATGCCACAAACACCGCAAAGAATAAAATAATAACCGCTATCACAAAAATAGGCCTTGATCACGAAAAGATTTTAGGGGATACGGAAGAGAAAATCGCGGAGGAAAAATGCGGAATAATAACCACAGATATAACCGTTTGTTCAAATCAGGAAAAACCGTCTGTTTTAAATGTTATAAAAAATCATTCCAAAAAGCTTATAATCCCCGAAATTAAAGAATTATCGAATGTAAATGTTTCATATACAGGCAACCGCTTTACCTATAAAGGCGAGACCTATGAAACCCGTATGGGCGGCCATTATCAAATAGAGAATGCCCTAACCGCTATCGAAATTCTTGAAAACTGCGGGCTTAATATAAAAACAGATGATATAAAACAAGGCTTAAAATCGGCATTTATGCCCGCAAGAATGCAGGTGGTATCAAAAAAGCCGCTGATAATTGTAGATGGCGCGCATAATCCCGATGGCGCCGGCGAACTGCTTAAAACAATGGAGGAAAATCCCGGTTTTACCGCCATTGTAGGCTTTATGCGGGATAAGGACTATGAGCGCGTACTGTCCGGTACCCTTAAAAAAGCGGGAAAGGTCATCTGCGTAACCGCTTACGAGGGCGCGCGATCGCTTAGCGCCAAAGAGCTTTATAATACTGCCAAAAAATACAACGATAATTGTTCTTACTCCTCTGATTTAAAAGCGGCGCTTGAAACAGCGCTTGCAGAAGATAAACCCGCCTTTGTTTTCGGCTCGCTCTATCTTGCCGCAAATGTTCTTAAAATTCTCGGATACGACAACTGAAACCGACAAAATATACATATCAGAACCTGTATAATCTAAATGGTTATACGGGTTCTTTTTATTATACGAAAAAAAGGAGAATGTTATGTCTGTTACGATTTCGAGTAAAGGCGAGGTGCTTTATTGTTCCATTTCGGGCGAAATAGACCACCATACCGCCGCACATTTGAGAAAAAAGATAGATGATGCAACCGAAACCCTAATGCCGTCTCTTTTGGTGCTTGATTTTTCGGGCGTAACCTTTATGGATAGTTCGGGTATAGGTCTTGTTATGGGCAGATACCGCAATATGTCAAAGCTCGGCGGCAAGGTTCATATCGGCAACCCGACCCCCACTGTTTATAAACTTATGACGCTTAGCGGAATAGAGCGCATAGCCACGATTGACCCGGTAGAAAATACAGAAAGTTACAGGTGAGAATATGAAGTTAAAAAATAAATTCAGTTTGTCCTTTCCGTCTCGTTCTGCAAATGAGAGCTTTGCCCGCGGTTCGGTTGCGGCGTTTGTCGCCCAGCTCGACCCCACCCTTGAAGAAATAAACGATATTAAAACATCGGTAAGCGAAGCGGTCACAAATTGTATTGTTCACGCCTATAAAAATGAGGTGGGGCAGATATACATATATTGTGATATTGCCGATGATAACACAGTCAGAATAAAAATAAGGGATAAGGGTTGCGGCATAGAAAATATAAAGCAGGCTATGGAACCGCTTTTTACAACCATCGGCGGCGAGCGGGCAGGGCTTGGCTTTGCGGTTATGCAGTCTTTCTCGGATAATTTAAAGGTAAATTCAAAACCGGGAAAAGGCACCACCGTTACCATCTTTAAAAAAATAATGCCGCGCTATACCGTAAATGGAAAACAATAACAGAGAAGATTTTATAAAAAGCAATATCCCGCTTGTTCATTCGCTTTGTAAAAGGTTTAGCGGAAAGGGTATTGAATATGATGACCTTTTCGGCACCGGATGTATGGGACTTGTAAAAGCGGTTGATAATTTCAAGCCGGAGCTCGGGTTTTCTTTTTCAACCTATGCCGTGCCGGTAATATTAGGTGAACTGCGCCGCCTGTTTCGCGATGGCGGCAGTGTTAAGGTTTCAAGAAGCGTAAAAGAACTTTTTGTAAAAATACAGTCGGCAAAAGAAAGCCTTTCAAAATCTCTCCAAAGAGAACCTACCGTCTCGGAAATAGCGGAACATCTCGGCGTCACCGCCGAGGAGGTTTGCTTTTCGCTTGATGCTTTGCGCCCGGTGGTTTCCCTGACAGATAATTCCGACTCAGGTGATACAAAGCAGCTCGATATAAAAGAGCCCGAGGGAACCGATGACATTCTCAATAAAATAACTATAGAAAACGCAATGCTAAAACTTGAAAAGGATGAAGCGGAAATAATAAGGCTCAGGTATTTCAAATTCCTAACCCAAACCGAAGCCGCCCGCCGCCTTAATATGACCCAGGTTCAAATATCAAGAAAAGAAAGAAAAATTTTGCTTAAAATGCGTTCAATTATCGGCAGTGCTTCATAAAATAATAAAAATAACATATATTATTATATACATTTATATATATTATAACGAATAAAAAGGGTGTTTTGGGACACTCTTTTTATTATAAAATTGTATACTATTTTCACCGATTCCACTAAATGTTGTGTATAAAAAAAGCTTTTAAAAAAACATAAAATTTTTTCGAAAAAATGTATTGACAAGAGCTCGGTTAATGTGGTATTATAATCGGGCGCC
>CAMPCO010000020.1 GCA_946646305.1 uncultured Clostridia bacterium
GCCACTTGATTCATAGCCATAACTATACATAGTTATTCTCCTCTCGTTAATATATCGGTTGCCCGATAATCAAAATATACAATATATTGTATCTTTTGTCAATATACAATTTATATCACAAATTGGAAAGCACAAAAGGCGGCATAGATTAAAAGCAGTAGTATCCCCTGAAATCTTGAAAGTTTGCCGCGTATCAGCGCCGGAATACACAAAATGGACATTACCACCATCATAACAGGCAATTCCACAAGCAGGGATGAATTATAGCCTAGCACCTGTTTTCCCGCAGGCAATTTGAAAGGACTTATCGTAATTGCCGCGCCCGATACAAGCGCAAGATTAAAGAAGTTTGCCCCTACAATATTGCCAAGCGACAGCGCGCCGTGTCCCTTTGCAAGAGAGGTAATCGCGGTTACAAGTTCGGGAAGCGAGGTTCCGAGCGCCACAAAGGTGAGCGCTATTACCGACTCGGGCACACCGAGGAATTCCGCAATCTTTTGCCCGTTATCAACAAGCAGCTTTGCGCCAACGGCGATAAAAGCGGCGCCGATTATAAGGAAAATAAGTTCTTTTGCGAGGCTTTCTTGACTTTCCTCCTCGGCTTCTCCTTCATCCTTTGCCTTTAAGCTTTTTTTGGCATTAAGGGAGGATATAACCATATAAGCCGCAAAAATTATAAGCAACAAAACGCCCACAAGTCTTGAAAATGTTTTAAAATAGTAGGAAATCGCCAGATAAATCGCGGCGGATACATAGAAAAAGGCAACAGGGAGTTTAAGACTTTTCTTATCAATTTCACCGGGCTTTATCGCAACTGTGATTGCGGCGATTAAAGCGGTGTTGCATATAACCGAACCTATCGCGTTGCCATAGGCTATATCACCGCTTCCCTCTGCCGCCGCTATGGAAGAAACCATAACCTCCGGCAAGGTGGTGCCTATTGAAACCACCGTGGCGCCTATAAGTATTTCGGGTATATGAAACCTCTTTGCAAGACCCGCGGCGCCATCAACGAACCAGTCGCCGCCCTTTATTAGCAGCACAAGTCCCACTGCAAAAAGAATTACTTCCTTAATCATTTTATTACTCCTTTTAAAAATATTTCAATTCCTATAAATATAAGTATCAGCCCGCCTAAAGCATAGGCCTTATTTTTAAGAATTTTGCCGAATTTTTTGCCGATTGCAAGCCCTAAGAAGCATATACAAAAGGTTACCGCCGCTATTATGGTTGCGGCAAGCAGAGCAAGCGGCAGAGTGTAGGATACGATTGTAAACCCGACAGAGAGCGCATCGATAGAGGTTGCCACCCCTTGAAGCAGTAAAACCGCAAAGGTGAGTTTTGTTATTTTTTCTTCTTCCGGCGATTTGTTTTTAAAACCGTCATAAAGCATTTTTCCGCCGATATATAAAAGCAGCACCAGCGCAATAAAGGGGACCGCCTTTTGAAAGGCAGAAAATTTTTCGGATGCCGCTTTTACCGCGACAAAGCCTATAACAGGCATTAAAAACTGGAATGCGGCATAAATGCCCGCTATAAAGCACATACGCATTCTTTTCATTTCTTTTTCTATCATGGCGTTTGCCATAGAAACCGAAAATGCATCCATAGCAAGCCCTATACCGAGTAAAAAAGAATTAAAGAAAAAATAAAAATCAGGCATAGTTTAACCTCTTTTAATAAAAAAAGCCGTGAACTTGCTGTTCACGGCATGTTATCTTTCTTTGACATCATGCCTGCAAAAGCAAACATGAGTCTTGCAATTTAATGTAAGCCAGACCGAAAACGGCCGGGGATGTTGACTTACAACGCCTTAGCGCCTGCTACTCCCTCAACGAAATGAATTTTATCACAAATGATATATTTTGTCAAGCATTGCAGTGTTCTATAATATGAAGCCTCTTTAAAAATAATGCTTATATTCTCTTGAATAGTGGCATAAAAAGTGGTATTATCATTTTAAAATTCCCCGGGAGGTCTTTTTTTATGTCAGTTAAAAGAATTGCTTTAATATCGCTTATGGCGGCGGTGATTTGCGTTTGCTCGTGGCTCACCGTTCCGTTTACCGTTCCCTTTACCATGCAAACCTTTGCCGTTTTTTTGTCTCTTGAACTTTTAGGCGGTATAAACGGCACCGCGGCTGTTGGCATTTATATTCTTTTAGGTATTGTGGGCCTCCCCGTTTTTTCGGGCTTTCGCGGCGGACTCGGTCACCTTATGGGACCCACGGGCGGATATATAATCGGCTTTTTGTTCTCAGGACTTTTTTATATTCTAAGCCAAAGAATTTTAGACAAAAAGAACATCGCCTTAAAGATTATCTGCCGTGCCGTTTCGCTGATGCTTTGCTACCTTGTCGGCACAATTTGGTTTGTTTATGTTATGGGAACAAAGGGCAGTGCCGTCAGCGTTTCTTATGCTTTATCGGTCTGCGTTTTGCCCTTTATCCTGCCCGATGCCGCAAAAATAACCCTTGCCGTTTATATTGCAAAACTTGTAAAACGGCATACAAATCTTAAAAACATTTAAAACCCGTTACCCTTGCAAGCTTGAGATAAAGGTATTATAATATTCATAAATAATAATATGGAGAAAATTATGAAAAAAGCGCTTATAGCCATGAGCGGTGGTGTTGACTCCTCGCTTGCGGCCAAACTTACAAAAGATATGGGTTATGAATGTATCGGCTGTACTATGAAGCTTTACAGTAACGAAGATATAAGCATTTCCCGTGAGAAGACCTGTTGCACCCTTGATGATGTTGAGGATGCAAGAAGTGTTGCGCGCAAAATCGGTATTCCATATTATGTTTTCAACCTTTCGAGCGATTTTAAAGAAAAGGTTATCGACCGCTTTATTGCCTCTTATGAAAACGGCGCCACGCCAAACCCCTGTATTGATTGCAACCGCTATATAAAATTTGAGCGACTTTATGAAAGGGCAAAAACTTTGGGTTGCGATTATATAGTTACAGGCCACTATGCGAGAATTGAAAAGCAGGGCGATAAATTTCTTCTTAAAAAAGCGGTAGATGATACAAAAGACCAAAGTTATGTTTTGTATTCGCTGACACAAGAGCAGTTATCCCACACCCTTTTCCCGCTTGGCGACAAGAGAAAAGAGAATGTAAGGCTTTTGGCGGAAGAAAGCGGTTTTATAAACGCCGATAAACCCGACAGCCAGGATATTTGCTTTGTGCCGGATGGCGATTATGCGGCATTTATTAAAAAGCAAACGGGGCATGATTACCCCGCGGGCAATTTTATCGATAGCGCGGGCAATATTCTCGGCAAACACAAAGGCATTATCAACTATACAATAGGTCAAAGGAAAGGGCTTGGCATCGCGCTTGGCAAACCTGCTTTTGTAAAGGCTATAAACAAAGCCGATAACACCGTTACCCTTTGCGATAACGATGGGCTTTTTACAAGCGAATTTACCGCCGATAACTTTAACTGGATTTCGGGCGAGATACCGCCCGCCCCCATAAAATGCAATGTTAAGGTGCGCTACCGCCAAACAGAGCAACCCGCTACCGTAGAACCTATAAATGAAACAACGGTTAAAATAACATTTGATAAGCCGCAAAGGGCTATTTCAAAAGGGCAATCGGCGGTGCTTTATGACGGTGACACGGTACTCGGCGGCGGAACGATATGCAAAACAGAATAAAATGAAAAGCCTCGGCAAAGCCGAGGCTCTTTTTTTTTATTTATAATTCTCTTCTAAATAATCTATCGCTTTTAAATACCCTGTAAACCCGAGGCCTTTTATTGTTTTAACACAAGCCGCGCGGACAAAGGAAATTTTTCTGAAATCTTCGCGGGTATCGGGGTCGGAAATATGAACCTCAACCGTGGGTATTTGCACCGCCTTTACGGCATCTAAAATCGCAACGCTTGTATGGGTATAGGCGGCGGGGTTTATAACAATGCCATCGGTATTGCCATAGGCCTTTTGAATTTTTGTTACAATATCGCCCTCACTGTTTGACTGAAAACACTCAATCTTAATATCCTTTTCCCTTGCGTGGTTTTCTATGAGGGATATTAAATCATTATAGGTTTTATCGCCGTAAATGTTTTTCTCTCTGATACCGAGCATATTTATATTAGGCCCGTTTATTACAAGAATTTTCAAGATATTCCCTCCAATATTTTTTCTGCCGCAGTTTGAATATCCGCATTATTTTCAACACTGAAATCGGCAAAAGATTTATATAGCGGCTCTCTTTTTCTGAACATTTCCGCCATATCGGTTTTTTGAGACAAGGGTCGGTTATCCTTAGGCAGATTATTCAAGTCCCTTTTTATCCAAACTATTGTGCCGTTTTGGTGAAGCGGTTCATAGTTTTTAAGTGTGGTGACACATCCGCCGCCGGTTGAGATTATAACACCCGACATTTTGCCCGCCTCGGCTATCGCTTCGCTCTCAATACTTCTGAACTGCTCTTCCGTATGGGTTTTAAAGTATTCGGGTATTGTGGTTTTTATCTTTTCTTCTATCAGGCAATCGGTATCAACAACCGCCATATTAAGCCTTTGCCCTAAAATATTTGCAAGGCTTGTTTTGCCGCAACCGGGCATTCCCACAAGGACTATATTTTGTTTTAGTTTTAAAACTTCTTTATAAACCGCGTGGAGTTTTTTATTGTCTATTTTAGAATTTGTGAAAAGCTCGCTTGAACGCGCCGCCTGAGCTACCAGCATATAAAGTCCGTTTGCCGTTTTAAGCCCCAAACTTTCGGCTTCTAACAGCAGTTTTGTTTTTAGGGGGTTATAGATTATATCAATAACGCTTTCAAGTCTTTTGAAAATTTTTAAATCAAGCGGCGTTTTGCCGTTTTCGGGGTACATACCGACAGGGGTTGTGTTTACAATCACATCGGCATCGGAATGCTTCTCTATATTGCAGTAATTATTTTCGCCGCTTCTTGAAATTACAACACATCTGCCGCCCATATCCTCTATCGCCGCGAGGACAGAGACGGAAGCACCGCCCGAGCCTAAAATTAAAACCTTTTTGCCTGAAACGGAAATATCATTATATTTTAAAAGTTCCAAAAAACCGTAATAATCGGTATTATCGCCGTAAAGAGAGCCGTCCGCCGCTTTTACTACCGTGTTGACACTGCCAAGCCTTTTTGCCACATCGGAAAGGTTATCGAGATACGGCAAAACCGCTTTTTTATAGGGGATAGTGACATTAAGCCCATCAAATCGGCGCGCGCTTAAAAAAGCGGAAAGATTTTCTTTTTCCACCTCAAAAAGTGAATATTCGTAAGATGCCAGCCTTTTATGAATTTCGGGCGAAAAACTATGCTTTAAATGTTCGCCCAAAAGCCCGCATTTAAGCACTAAATCACCTCGTTATAACTGCCGAGATAGTTAAAACTTTCGCAGTTTTGCGGCAGTTCGCCCATAAGCTGCAAAAATCTCGGGGAGTAAACAGGAGTATCAAGGTCAAAATAAAACATAAACTGAAAATCGTGCCCCGGAATAGGTCGGCTTTCGAGTTTATTAAGGTTTATGCCAAGCGAATAAAATCTCGATAAAACCTTATAAAGCGAGCCCTGTTCGTGGGGCAGGGTCATCATAAGGCTTGTTCGGTCAGCGCCGGGATAGATTTCAAGCTCCTTTGAGATGCAGACAAATCTTGTGTAGTTGTTATCACTGTTCTGAATGTATTTCGCCGCACATTCAAGTCCGTAATACCCCGTGCATTCCATAGAGGCTATTGCCGCTATGTCGAGCCTTCCCGAGTCGGCAACCGATTTTGCCGCAACCGCCGTGTTTTCACAGGCGATAACCTTAACGCCGGGCAGTTTGTGCAGATATTCCGAGCACTGGCTTATGGCCTGCTCATGAGAATAAATCTCCTTAATATCCGAAAGCTTTGTTCCCGGTTTTACAAGCAGATTATGGTCGATTTTAAGCCTTATGCTTTTTGTTATATAAAAATTATGGCTCATCATCAAATCATAAACCGAGTTTACGCTTCCTGCCGTGCTGTTTTCAACGGGGATAACACCATATTTGCAAAGCCCTTTTTCAACGGCGGTAAAAACCGCTTCAAAGCTCTTAAAAAACATAATGTTGGCACCCGTAAACAACTTATCGCATGCTATTTGAGAATTTGCCCCCTCTATTCCCTGGCAGGCAACAACCGCCGTTTCGGGAAAAAGGCGGGGTGTTTTTTCTATAGCATTTTCTATTTTTTTACAAAGGGCAGTATCGGTGCCTATTATCTTGTTTTGATAGGTTCTGCCGAGTTCAAACATCATCGAATATAAAAGGCGGGTATAGTCCTTTATATCATCGGGGGATGCATCCGCCACCGCGTTCAGTTTTTCTCTTTCCCTTTTGGGGTCAAAAACGGGCAGAGAGTTTTCCGCCTTGTATTTTGCTATTTTTGCGGATGTTTCCATTCTTTCCGAAAAGGCTTTTATTATCGCCTTATCCGCATTATCTATCTCTTTTCTGAGTTCTTCCAAGTTCATAAGTTTTTCGCCTCTTTTTCGCCTTGTAGTATTAAATCAAGCAGTGCAACCGCAGTTGCCGCTTCCACCGCGGGAACGGCACGCGGCACAACGCAAGGGTCATGCCTGCCGCCAACGGTTATTTTTGTGTTTGTTTGTGCTTTTAAATCAACGCTTCTCTGCTCTTTTGCAATAGATGGTGTCGGTTTAAATGCGACCTTGAACTCAAGCGGCATTCCGTTTGTTATTCCGCCTAAAATTCCGCCGCAGTTATTTGTATATGTTTTAACTATTCCGTTTTCATAGTAAAATTCATCATTATTTTCACTGCCGCTTAGTTTTGCGCTATTAAATCCCGCGCCAAACTCTATTCCCTTTACCGCGGGAATTCCGAAAATTATGGCTGATATTTCACTTTCAACACCCGTAAACATAGGGCCGCCAAGTCCTGCGGGAAGCCCCGTTACCGATATTTCGACCACACCGCCTACCGAATCGCCCTCTGCTTTGGCTTTTAGTATCTTTTCCTGCATTTTTTCGCCCCAGAGTTTATCAACCGTGGGAAAATCGTTTTTATCGGTGGGGCTTAAAAGTTCACCCTTATCGCAAACATCGCCGATAGAAGCGATACGCGATAGAATATTTATGCCCTTTTCCTTTAAAATCTGCATACAAATCGCACCCGCTATGCAAAGCGGCGCGGTCATTCTGCCCGAAAAAGAGCCGCCGCCCGCAAAATCGCGATCAAGTCCGTATTTCACAAAAGCGGTATAATCGGCGTGCCCCGGGCGCGGAACAAACCTTTGGTTTTCATAATCTTTTGACCTTGTGTTTGTGTTGTAAATCACCGCGGTTATCTTGTTTTCCGTTATGATATTGTTTTCAACGCCGGCTGTAAAATGCGGCTCATCCGCCTCTTTTCGCGAGGTTGAAAGGGCATTTTTGCCCGGCGCTCTGCGGGAGAGCAGATTTTTAAGATTGGCATAGTCTATTTTTATTCCCTGCGGCAAACCGCTGATTTCCACACCGATTTTATCGGTATGCGAGCCGCCGAATATTTGAAGCTTTAAAACATTGCCCGAAAATATCATCTGCACATCTCCAATCTTTCAAGGTCAGCAAAGAAATTCACATAAGATTTGTTTACACAAAGCCCGTTATCAACTATAACATCATTTTCGCAAAATGATGACGCTACCGCCGCCGCCATGGCTATGCGGTGGTCATCAAAGGTGGGGGCGTTTCCGCCCGCTATCGTATCGCACCCGTTTATTATAAGCCCGTCATCGGTCTCTTTAATTTGAGCGCCGAGCGATGATAGCATTTTGCTTGTGGAAAGCAGTCTGTTTGACTCTTTAAATTTAAGCCTTTCGGCGTTTATTATTCTGCTTTCCCCCTTTACCGCCGCCAAAAGCGCGGAAAGGCAGGGCACAACATCGGGAATATTTGAAGCATCCACAACCACGGGGGTTAATTTGCCGCGTTTTACGGTCACATTTTCCCCGTCTATAGAAACAGTCGCGCCGATTTTTTTAAGTATTTCAAGCAGTTCCTTATCGCCCTGGGTAGATAAAACATCAAGCGGCGAAACGGTTATGCCGCCCTTTGACACGGCGCCCATACACAAAAAAGCCGACGCCGCCGACCAATCGCCCTCAACCGTGAGGCTTTTCGGGAAAGAGAACTCGCTATCCCCTTTTATCTTATAAAAAAAGCCGTTCTTTTCTATTTTAACCCCCGCTTTTTTTAGCGCATTTTCGGTAAGGGTTATATAGTCTTTCGACTGAACACTGCCCGTAACTTCAAGGGTGCTTTCCCCATTTAAAACAGGCAAAGCAAAAAGCAGGGCGGATATATATTGCGAGGAAACATCACCCGGTATTTTATACTCGCCGCAGGTTAGTTTTCCGCCGCAAAAAAGTTTATCGCCGCGTTTTTCTATCTTCATCCCGTGTTTTTTTAAAACAAGTTCCAGTTCGGAAATGGGTCTTTCGGGAAGCCGACCTTTCATAAGAAAAACCGCATTTTTGCCGATTGCGCCGACAAGCGGTAATAAAAGGCGCAATGTTGTGCCGCTTTCCCCGCAGGGCAGTTCGGCGGTGGCGGTATCAGTTCTAAAATCAGGCGATGATACAATAATCTCATTTTCCTTTATGCTTACATTATGAAAAAGCGCATCAAGGCAGAGGGCGGTCGCCCTTATATCATCGGAAATGCCGTTTATTTTAAGTCGGTTTTCGCCGCTCGTGAGCGCCGCGCAGATAAGATACCTATGCGCCACAGATTTTGAAGCGGGAATACTAACCTTTCCAAACCTTTCGCCGTGAAGAATTGTTTTATTCATAGCAGTTCATCCAGTTATCGATTTCGGTTTTGTTTACCTTTTCTATTCTGCATTCGCCCGTTTTTACGGGAACAATGAGTCTTAGTGTATCGCCGGCGTTTTTCTTATCTACAAATACGGCCGCTTTTATATCCTCGCGGTTATAATCAAAGGTTGTCGGCAAATCGTATTTTTTAAGAAGCGCAACCAGTTTTTTGTGTGTACCCTTTTCGCAAATGCCTTTATTCTCGGCAATTTTAGTGATATAAGACATACCTATCGCAACACCCTGCCCGTGCAGAATGGAAAAATTACTGCAGGCTTCCACCGCGTGGCCGAAGGTGTGACCGAAGTTCAAAAACATCCTGACGCCTGTATCGAATTCATCCTGCTCGGCAAAAGAGCGCTTTAAATCGATACATTTTAAAATAACATCGGTATAAGCCTTATCTATCGGGGTTTCACATAGTTTAGTGAAAAAATCATCACCCGAAATCATAGAGTATTTTATAACCTCTGCCGCACCGCAGGCATACTGCTCGCGCGGTAGGGTTTCAAGGGTTTTTGTATCGCATATAACAAGGGAAGGCTGCCAGAAAGCGCCTATCTGGTTTTTGGCTTCTTCCAAATCAACACCCGTTTTGCCGCCTACGGATGAGTCAACCGCGGCAAGAAGGGTGGTGGGTATTTGAATAAACTTAATGCCGCGCTGATAAACAGCCGCCGCAAAACCCGCAAGGTCGCCTACAACACCGCCGCCGAGCGCCACGATAATATCAGACCTTGTCATCTTTGCTTTGCACATTGTTTTAAGCAAATCGTTTACCGTGTTGAGGTTTTTATGCTCTTCGCCGTTTTTAAAGACAAAGGAATTTACAAAAAAGCCCGACTTTTCAAGGCTTTTTGAAACCGTTTCCCCGTAAAGCGGGAAAACATTATCATCCGATACAATCATAGCCTTGCAAGGGTGGATAACCTCACTTACTAGTTCGCCTGTTTTTAAAAGCAGGTTTTCGCCCACTAAGCAATCATAAGATTTTGAAAGATTTACAGTGACCTTTTCCATCAGCCATCAACCTTTTCTTTTAGTTTTCTGCCGTCATCCAAAAGTTTTATAAGGGTTTCCCTGTCGCCCTTTTCGATGGCAGATTTATAGTCTTCAAGATTTTTTATGATAATATCTATTTCGTTTACAAGATAATCTTTGTTATCAAGGAAAAGTTCTGCCCACATTTCCGGGTTTAGCCAGGCAACCCTGGTCATATCCTTATAACTGCCGGCGGAAAAGCCTTTATGCGCTATCGCGGTGGGGCTTTTGATATAAGCGCTTGAAACCACGTGAGCGAGCTGCGAGGTAAAGGCAATCATCTCATCGTGCTTTTCGGCAGTGGTAACGGTTATAGTCCCGAACTTTGCGGGAGAAAGCAGTTCCTTTATTTTTTCATAAAGTTCAATATCATCAAATGTGGGCGGCACGATTACCATCGGCGCGCGATAAAACAGGTTTTCCTTTGCATATTTAAAGCCCGAATTATGCGTTCCCGCCATGGGGTGACCGCCGACATAGGTAAAGTTATATTTTTTTGCCGTTTTGAACCCTTCCGAAACAATATTTCGCTTGGTTCCGCAGCAATCTATAACTATTGTTTTTTGGCTTATAAGGGAGCCTTTTGTTTTTAAAAACTCGACCGCCGCGGCGGGATAAACGCAAACAAGGATAATATCGCACCGGTCGATATTTTCATCCGTAAGTTTATCATCCACTGCGCCCGAAAGCTTTGCAAAGCCGAAAACACTACTATCCTTTTCAAGAGCCAAAACGGTATGCCCCGCGGCTTTATATGCTTTTGCAAAAGAGCCGCCTATAAGGCCAAGCCCCACAATTCCTGCTATCATTTTATCGCCTCTCGCACTGCGTTTATCTTGCCTACTAATTTTTCAAACTCATCGGGGCGGAGCGACTGCGCGCCGTCACAAAGAGCGTGTATCGGGTCGTTATGCACCTCGATTATAAGACCATCCGCGCCGCAAGCCGTAGCGGAAAGCGCCATCGGGGGCACCATTCTCGCAATGCCGGTTGCGTGGCTTGGGTCAACTATTACAGGCAGATGGGATAATTCTTTAAGCATCGGCACCGCGGAAAGGTCTAAAGTGTTCCTTAAATAATCGCTGAAGGTTCTGATACCGCGTTCGCAAAGGATAACATTTTCATTGCCGCTTGCCATAATATATTCGGCGCTCATAAGCAGTTCTTTTAAGGTGTTTGCAAGTCCGCGCTTTAAAAGAATGGGCTTGTTTGTGTGGCCGAGTTCTCTAAGTAAATCAAAGTTCTGCATATTTCGAGCGCCCACCTGCAAAACATCAACATCACTAAACAGCGGAAGATCGGAAACACTCATAATCTCGGTAACAATCGGTAGTCCCGTTTCTTTTCGCGCAAGCTTTAAAAGTTCAATACCCTCGCCCTTTAAGCCCTGAAAATCATAGGGGGATGTGCGGGGCTTGAAAGCGCCGCCGCGAAGCATATTTGCGCCCGCCGCTTTAACCGATTTTGCAACCTCAATAATCTGTTCTTCGGTTTCAACCGAGCAGGGGCCTGCTATAAGGCAGAAATTGCCGCCGCCTATTTTCGCTTCGCCCACCGTTATAACACTGTCATCAGGGTGGAATTTACGGTTACAGCATTTAAAGGTTTCGCTAACCCTTTTTACCGAGTCAACAATATCAAGGCTTTCTATAAGTTCTGTATCTATTTTTTCGGTGTTGCCTATAAGGCCTAAAATGGTTTGATATTCCCCTGTTGAAATATGGATATCAAGTCCCATACCTTTAAGCCAATCAATAAGCTGATCCTGCTTTTCTTTTTGAACACCGGGTTTTAATGCAACTATCATTTTTTCTCCCTCCGAGAAACAGATTATATCAAATTTTGCCCTAAAATAAAGGGTTTCTTAATTAAATAATTATACCGCTTATAATTTTTCTTGTCAAGAAATACGGTATGTATAATATATTAAATAAAAAAGCACCAAAAGTGGTGTACGTCATAAAGAAGGCGGATGAGTAAAAAAACTCAGCCGCCTTCTTTAATTATCTCCACAAATCAGAATTTATCGCTCTGTAATAATTACTTTTCCTTCAGAATCGAGCAGCGGAGTAATGCCGCCGGCATAGCCGGATTTCCACACAAAGTAGTTTACGCCGGTTTCTTTATCTACAACAATTTGACGCATCCCTTCGTCTTTTATCTGTGAACCTTCCTTAAATATAACTTCGAATCTGTTTTCTTCTTTTGACATTTTTATACCTCCTAAACAATTCCCGATTTGTCGCGTTCATTATATCATAGTGTTTTTAGAAAGGCAAATAATAATGTCATAGGCTTTAGCGAGCATAGGATTTGTAAAGACAAATCCCGAAAAGAAAAAGGCTTCCCCTTGAGGGGAAGCTGTTGAGCAAAGCGAAACTGATGAGGTGGAAATAATCAATAACAATTAAAACTTACACCTCATCCGTCTTGCCTTCGGCAATCCACCTTCCCCTCAAGGGGAAGGCTTGTTTTTTATTAACTTCTTTATGACGGACTCTCCAACGGTGCTTTTTTGTTATTTTTTCATAAGGTCTTTTATAGTGATGCTTTTTAAGTAATCATTTATAAGGCAGTTAAGTTTGTCCCACATCGGTCTTGTTCGGCAGTCTTTTGCCCTTTGGCAGGGTTTTCCGCCGTTTTCAAGGCAACCCATCGGGTCAAGATCGCCCGTAAGCCTTAAAATCTCATCAAGGGGGTATTTATCGGGAGTTCTTGTAAGCTTATAACCGCCGCCCTTGCCGTGAACACCTTTAATAAGCCCGTTTGATACGAGAACAGGCAAAATTCTTTCAAGGTATTTTAAAGAGATTTCCTGCCTTGCGGCAACATCCTTCATGGCGATATATTCATCGCCGCCGTTTTCGGCAATATCAACAAGAACGCGCAAGGCGTATCTGCCGCGAGTTGAAATGGTCAAAAACATCACTCCCCTTTTTTATCATTTTACACCAAAATTATCAATTTTTCAAATCTTTAATGCAAGTGGCAGGCGCCGCAGCTTTCGCAATCGGGAAACTGAGATTTATCATATTCAATGCCGTTTTTATCATAATAATCTTTAATGGCTGATTTTATGGCCTCTTCCGCCAAAACCGAGCAATGAATTTTATGGGCGGGAAGCCCGTCAAGCGCCTGCGTTACGGCTTTGTTTGTAACCGACAAAGCCTCGCTTATCTTTTTGCCCTTTATCATTTCGGTAGCCATTGAACTTGAAGCGATTGCACTGCCGCAGCCGAATGTTTCAAATTTTACATCGGTTATTATATCATTTTCGATTTTTAAATATATTTTCATAATATCGCCGCAAACCGGGTTGCCTACTTCGCCTATTCCATCGGCATTTTCCATACTGCCGACATTTCTCGGGTTGCGAAAATGATCCATTACTTTTTCACTGTAAAGTGCCATAATTTATTCCTCTATTTCTTTAAAAATATGTTTTCTTTTTCCCGTTTCAAGGTCGTGCCAGAAGGGTGACATCCCTCTTAAATAAGAAACCACCTGTTCAACGGATTTTATAATATAATCTATCTCATTTTCGGTTATATCTTCGCCGATTGAAAGGCGCAGAGAGCCGTGCGCCACCTCATGCGGGCGGCCGATGGCAAGCAAAACATGGCTCGGGTCCAACGAGCCCGAAGTACAAGCCGAGCCCGATGAAGCGCAAATGCCCTTATCATCGAGAAGAAGCAGTAAAGACTCGCCCTCTATCCCCTCAAAGCAAAAGTTTATATTGCCGGGGCTTCTCTTTTCTAATTCGCCGTTTAGTGATGAATAGGGTATTTTTTTAAGCCCCGATATTATTTTATCCCGAGCATTTACAAGTTTCTCGGTTTTTGCCGGTATTTTTTCGCATTCAGTCTTTAGCGCCACCGCCATTGCCGCTATACCCGGAACATTCTCCGTTCCGCCGCGTTTTCCTCTTTCCTGCGCGCCGCCTTCTATGATATTTGTAAGGGGTATTCCGCGCCTTACATACAAAGCGCCGACACCTTTAGGCCCGTGGAATTTATGCGCCGAGACAGACATCATATCTATATTCTGCGATTTAACATCAATCTTTATCTGCCCCGCCGCCTGAACTGCATCGGTATGGAATAAAACACCCTTTTCGCGGCATATTTCCCCTATTTCGGCAATGGGTTCTATTGTGCCGATTTCGTTATTTACAAACATAACCGACACAAGGGCAGTTTCATCCGTTATCGCCGCTTTTATATCTTCGGGGTTTACGGTCCCTTTTGAATTTACCCCTACAAGGGTTATTTTAAAGCCCTCTTTTTCGAGTTTTTTTAAGGTGTGAAGCACGGCGTGATGCTCGATAGTGGTAGAAACAATATGCTTTTTGCCCGCCTTTTCGCCTATTCTTGCGGCGGAGATTATAGCCTGGTTATCGGCTTCGCTTCCGCCTGAGGTAAAGTAAATCTCCCGCGGGGAACAGTTAAAACATTCCGCCACTGTTTCTCTAGCATTTTCCAAAACATCCTTTGCCGCCTGCCCTATTTCATAAAGGCTTGAGGGGTTGCCGAATGTTTCGCGGGCGACCTTTACCATGGTTTCAATCGCTTCTTCGCTCATTCTTGTTGTAGCGGCATTATCCGCATAAATTCTCATAAAATCATCCTTTTTTGCATAAATATAGCCGGCATATATCTGCCGGCTATACCATTAAAATTTATTCTTTTCAGTCAGCAAACATAGTAGTGGAAAGATAGCGCTCGCCCGTATCGGGAAGCAAAACAACTATATTTTTACCCTCGTTTTCGGGGCGCTTTGCTATTTGAATTGCGGCATAAACCGCGGCACCTGCGGAAATGCCCACAAGCACACCTTCTTTTCTGCCTATAAGCTTTCCGGTGGCAAAGGCGTCATCGTTTTCAACGGTGAAAATTTCATCATAAATATCGGTATTTAATACCGCGGGAACAAAGCCCGCACCGATACCCTGAATTTTATGACTGCCTGAAATACCTGTGGAAAGCACTGCGGATGAAGCCGGCTCAACAGCCATAACCTTTACATCCTTTTTGCGGCTCTTTAAATACTCGCCGACACCGGTAACCGTGCCGCCTGTACCAACACCGGCTATGAAAATATCAACCGCACCGTCTGTATCTTCAAAAATCTCGGGGCCGGTATTTTCGCGATGGGCTTTCGGGTTTGCCGGGTTTACAAACTGTCCCGCAATGATACTGCCCTCTATTTCCTTTGAAAGCTCTTCCGCCTTTGCTATTGCGCCTTTCATTCCCTTTGCGCCCTCGGTCAAAACAAGCTCTGCGCCATAGGCGGCGATAAGCTGTCTGCGTTCAAGGCTCATGGTTTCGGGCATAACAACTATAAGCTTATATCCCCTTGCCGCCGCAACCGAAGCAAGGCCGATACCTGTGTTGCCTGAGGTCGGCTCGATGATAGTGCCGCCGGGTTTTAACTTTCCGCTTTGCTCGGCATCATCAACAATAGATTTTGCAACGCGGTCTTTTACAGAGCCTGCGGGGTTAAAATATTCAAGCTTTGCAAAAATCTTTGCTTTTAGATTATTTTCTTTTTCTATATGAGAGAGTTCAAGAAGCGGTGTTTTACCGATTAACTCATCTATTGATTTATATATCTTTGCCATAACTAGTACTCCTTTTTTAAGATAAAATTATTACCATTTAATTATAACTTATATTTGTAAAAATTAAAACTATTATTTTATCGCTTTAAAGCCCTGCTCTAAATCGGCTAAAATATCATCAATATGCTCGGTGCCGATTGAAAGGCGAACGGTTGTGGGGGTTATGCCCGCGGCAAGCAGTTCTTCCTCGCTTAGCTGACTATGCGTTGTAGAGGCGGGATGTATTACAAGCGATTTAACATCGGCAACATTTGCAAGCAGGGAAAAAAGCTTTAAGCTTTCGGTGAATTTCTTTGCATCATCTGCGGTGCCTTTTACCTCAAAAGTAAAAATAGAACCTGCGCCGTTTTTAAAATATTTATTGTAAAGTTCTTTTGCCTTTCCGCTTGCAAGAGAAGGATGGTTGACCGATTTAACCTGCGGATGATTTTTAAGGAAATCTACAACCTTTATCGCGTTTTCAACATGTCTTTCAACCCTCAGCGACAAGGTTTCAAGTCCTTGAAGCAGTAAAAATGAGTTAAAGGGTGAAATGGTGGCACCCTGGTCGCGCATAAGGGTTGTGCGAAGCTTGATAATATATGCGAGATTGCCCACCGCCTCGGTGAAGACAACGCCATGGTAAGAGGGGTTCGGTTTTGAAAGACCGGGGAATTTATCGTTTGCCGCCCAGTCAAATTTGCCCGAGTCTATTACTACACCGCCCATAACCGTTCCGTGGCCGCCGATGAATTTTGTTGCCGAATGAACAACAATATCTGCGCCATACTCAATAGGCCTCAGGCAAAAAGGTGTTGCAAAGGTGTTATCCACAATAAGCGGAATGCCGTGCTTATGGGCTATATCTGCTATCGCTTCAATGTCTATAAGATCGGAATTCGGGTTGCCCATTGTTTCGGCATATAAAAGTTTTGTGTTTGGTTTTATGGCTTTTTCAAAATTTTCGGGGTTATGCGGGTCAACAAAACTTACCTCTAAGCCCTGATCTTTAAGGGTATGAGAAAAAAGATTGAATGTTCCGCCATATAGGTTTGAGGCCGATACAATATGATCGCCTGCTACTGCGATATTTTGAACGGCATAGGTTATAGCCGCGGCGCCCGAAGCGGTAGCCAGCGCGCCGACACCGCCTTCAAGAGCGGCAATTCGTTTTTCAAAAACATCGGATGTGGGGTTCATAAGGCGGGTATAAATATTACCGCCTTCGCTAAGGCCGAAACGAGCCGCCGCCTGGTTTGAATCTTTAAATACATAAGATGTTGTAGCATAGATGGGCACTGCGCGGGAATCGGTGGAAAGATCCGCCTGCTCCTGACCGTAATGCACCTGCAATGTTTCAAATTTATATTCTGACATAAAATTTTTCCTTTCGATTTCTATATGTGTTTTACAGTTTACAGATACCTGTTTTACACATTCGACCGAAACGAAAATTTGCCCTTACAAGTTTTTCAAAATAGTTCTTCATTTGGGGTTCTCCTTTTACCTACCTTTTTAGTAGGTAATTATACTATAACACCCTTTTCTCCTCTTGTCAAGAGAAAACCGCAAGATTTTTTAAAAAAATCCTGCGGTTTTTTAATAGGTTGATATTCTATTTATCGAGCACCTTATATAATAGCTTATAAAGGGTTACCGCCTCTTCTTCCTTTAAATTAAAGCAAGCGGCGATTTTATTCGGAATATCCTTCGCTTTTTCTTTTAAAATTTCGCCTGATTTTGTGGCGCTTACCATTACCACCCGCTCATCCTGTTTTGAGCGTTCTCTTTTAACAAAGCCTTTTTTTTCAAGGCTTTTAAGTACGGGCGTCATTGTGCCGCTGTCAAGGAAAAGCCTTTCGCCCAAAGCTTTAACGGAAATCTCCTTTTCCTGCCACAAAACCATCATAGTTATATATTGAGTATAGGTAAGGTCTATTTCCGAAAGCAATTTATAATATCGCTTTTCAACCGTTCTCGCCGCCGCATAAAGCGGGAAACAAAGCTGGTTTTCAAGTTTTAAAACATCTCTTTCCACCGGTATTCCCCCAAAACTTAAACAGTGGCTTTTTGCTTGTTTGAAGCCTCTCTTACGGCTATTGCCAGCTGGTCTGCGCAGGAGGTCGGTCTTCTGCCGCAGGTGTTGCCTTTAAGATATTCTTCTATTTTATCAACACTCCAGCCGTCCACAAGCTTTGCTATGGCTTTAAGATTGCCGTTGCACCCGCCATAGAATTCTATATTTGAAATAATATCATTATCTATATCAAAACTTATAACCTGTGAACAAACACCTTTTGTCAAATATTCGTATTTCATTACATTATCTCCCCTACTCGTTTAGCTACTGTTTTCATATCAACGGTGGGCTCAAATCTGGCAACTATGTTGCCGTTTCTGTCAACCAGGAATTTTGTGAAATTCCATTTAACATTGTTATTATTCTTGAAATCTTTATCAACTGATTTTGCCGCGGCGTTAAGCGCCAATGCTTTTATGCCCTTGCCAAAGCCTTCAAACTTGGTGTTTTCCGAAAGGTATTTGAAAAGCGGAAGCGCATTTTCGCCTATAACATCAACCTTTGCGAACTGAGGAAAGGTGATGCCGAAGCGACCTGTGCAGAATGAATGAATTTCCTCATCGGTGCCGGGCGCCTGATTTGCAAACTGGTTGCAGGGAAAATCGAGAATTTCAAGTCCCTTTTCGTGGTACATATCATATATATCCTGCAGTTCTTCATATTGCGGGGTAAAACCGCAGCCGGTGGCGGTGTTTACAATAAGCATTACCTTGTCTTTGTAATCGGCAACGGAAGCTTCACTGCCATCTCTCTTTTTAAATGTAAAATCATAAATACTCATAAAATACACTCCTTTTTTGTTAAATTCAATTGAGTTCAATTAAATTATACTCAACTTATTTTGTTTTGTCAATATTTTTTTGATATTGAAAAGTAAATTTCTATATGATATAATAACAAAAATAAACTAAAAGGGCGGATGAATATGTTTTA
>CAMPCO010000021.1 GCA_946646305.1 uncultured Clostridia bacterium
TTTTTTATCTCCCGAAAAGGCCTTTTTTCTTATATTCTTCACTTTCTACCGAAAGGGGTGTATAACCGGTTTCTTTTATCTTTTCAAAAAGGTTTTCGGTATCAACACTTGTATCGGTTAAAAATGTGGCTTCCCCGCTCTTTCTCGAAGCGGATACCTTTTTGGCATCGGGCACGGCTTTCCTTATGGTGTCGCTTATATGCGCTTCGCACATACCGCACATCATACCATCGATTTTTACTGTGTATTTTTGCATTTTTATTACCTCTTTTCTTATTTGGTTAGCCTCTGCTAACTATTATAATACAACCGCGCTTAAAATGCAAGTATTCTGTTTTTCTTTACTTTTTTTCAAAAATTGCTTATAATATGTATTGCTATATATAATATTTACTTTAGGAGGCGATAGTGTGGCAGGCGAAAAGGCACAAATAAACCAGCTTAAATTCGGCGCGGTGTTATCCTATGTTTCCCTGGCGCTCGGCACTATTGTTTCTCTTATATATACCCCGGTTATGCTCACCCGCCTGGGAGAGAGCGAATACGGTGTTTATAACCTTGTTTTACCGGTTATTTCTTATCTTAATCTTTTAAACTTCGGGCTTGGCAGCGCCTACACCCGCTATTATTCAAAATACAAAGCGGCAGATGACCGCGAAGGCATGGCAAAGCTTAACGGAATGTTCCTCACTACATATATGGTGCTTGGAATTATCGTTTTGGCTTTGGGGCTTATAATCTCTTTCAACGCGCCTTTTGTTTTCGGCAAAAAGCTGACGGAAAGTGAACTGGCTCTTGCAAAAAAACTTATGATAGTGCTTTCCTTTAATGCCGCCATCGCTTTTCCGATAAGCGTTTTTGAAAGCCATGTTATGATAAACGAGCGATATGTTTTCCAAAAGTTAGTGGCTATGATAAAAAGCGTTTTAAACCCGCTTATTATGATACCGCTGCTGATTATCGGCTTCAGGTCGATGACAATGGTTATACTTTCGCTTCTTGTGACTATATTGAGCGGTGCGCTTAATATCTTCTACTGCTTTAAAAAGCTTAATATGCCGATTAACTTTAAGTCTTTTGACTTTCCGCTTATGCGAAGGATGCTTAAATTCACATCCTTTGTATTCATCGGCATTGTGGTTGACCAGTTTAACTGGAGTATCGACAGACTGCTTCTCGGCTGGCTACACGGCACAACGGCAGTAACTATTTATGTTCAGGCTTCGCAGCTTAACCTTTATTATCTATCCCTTGCGACCGCCTTTTCGGGCATTTTGACCCCGCGCGTTCACCGAATGGTGGCAACCGGCGAGAGCGACAGTGAAATCAGCAAGCTTTTTGCCCGCACAGGCAGACTGCAATTTATCTTAATGTCTATGGTTTTCTTAGGCTTTGTGGCGGTGGGCAAGCCGTTTATCGTTTTATGGTCGGGCGGCGATTTTTCAAAATACACCGTTTCTTACTATATAGCGCTTATCCTTTTTGCTTCCACCCTTATCCCCGCCATTCAGAATGTCGGTATAGAGATACAAAGGGCAAAGAATATGCATAAGTTCCGCTCGCTTGTTTATCTCGGTGTGGCGATAGCAAATGTCATATTAAGCCTGCCGCTCACCATTCGTATGCAGGGGCTTGGCGCTTCGATAGGCACGTTTATTTCCACCTTTGTGGGCAATGTTTTGCTTATGAATATTTATTACTACAAAAAGATTAAACTCGATATACCCATGTTTTGGAAAGAAATATCAAAAATGCTCGTGTCCCTTGTAATTCCGCTTATAGCGGCGATACTCATAGCAAGGTTTGCCCATATTTCTTCCTATCTAGGGGTTGTTATCTGGGGCGCCGCATTTGTTCTCATTTTCATTCCGAATATGTGGCTTCTCGGTATGAATGAATATGAAAAAGGTCTTGTGACCTCGGCTATAAAAAAGTTTTTACCCAAAAGACAATAAATCACCGAAAGGCAGTTTATAAAATGAAGCGAATTATGTCTCTTTTGAGGATGTTTAAACACCTCAGCTTTAAGCGAATGAATATGCATATCCGCGAGGTTCATAAAGAAACGGGAAAGCCCCGCCTTTTTATATTTTTTGATATGATTTACTGCTCTATGCGGTATGGCATAGGCTATCTCGATTACCATGTTTTCGGCTTTGCGGGAAAGCCTGCAAGCGTTCGCAAAACCTATATGACCGCCCACCACAACGAGGCGCTGGTAAGGCGGATGAACAACCGCGATTATTATTATGTTTTTGATGATAAATGCGAATTTGATAACCGCTTTAAGGACTTTTTGGGCAGAGAGTTTTTAGACCTCAGGAAATGCGATGCCGCCACCCTTAAAAACTTTTGCGCGGGTCATAATTTTGTTTTTGCAAAAGCCACCGAAAAATGCGGCGGCGCGGATATAGATAAGATTGATATAACCGATGATATTGATTATATAGACCTTTATAACCGCCTTTGCGAAAACGGGCAATACCTGATTGAAGAAGCGATAGTTCAGCACGAGGAAATGAACCGCCTTTGCCCTTCATCTGTAAATACCGTTCGTATTGTAACTCTTTTGCTTGGCGACAAAGCCCATTTTGTTTATGCGCTTGTTCGTATGAGCAACGGCAGTGCCGTGGTTGATAATATTTCAAGCGGCGGGATGTACACCTCGGTTACCGAGGATGGTATGCTCTATCCCCTCGCCTTTTGCGATAAAACGGGGCTGACATACGAAGAGCACCCGCTTACCCACACCCGCTTTGCCGATTTTAAAATTCCTTTCTTTAAAGAAGCGGTTGAGATGTGCTGCAAGGCGGCGCTTGTTGAACCTAATATGAAATATGTCGGTTGGGATGTTGCCATAACGCCCACAGGCCCTGTTTTTGTTGAGGGTAACAATCTGCCGGGATATGATATGTGCCAAAACTATCACCACCGAAGCGAGGGTCTGCTACCCACCTTTGAAAAAATACTCGGCGAAAAATTATAAAATAAAAGATTTCAGGAAAAACAAAACGGCAGTAGCTATAAAACTACTGCCGTTTTGATTATCTTTAAAACTTAAATGCTATTTTAATTCAAAAGTCATAGTTACCGGGTTGTGGTCGGAATAGGCAAACTGCGTATCTAAAACGCGGCTTGAAACCACCGAAACATTATCGCTTACAAGAAAACCGTCTATTGTTAAAACATACTGCCCTTCGTGGTAAGCCGAGTCGGCATTGCGGCAGGTCGGAACAGGGTTTTCCTCATCAAGCGGGGCTTCAAGTTTTATATTGTATCCATCCAAAATACCATCGGGAATAGGTTGCGCCCAGGTGTATTCTTTATCGGCTTTGCCGAAATATTTTGAAGAGTCGCCCAAAATATCTTTATTAAAATCGCCGCCCGCAACACAATAGTTGCCCGCCTTGTATTCTTTTTCCATATCATCAAGTATCAGCTTTAACTGCTCGTTTGCTATCTTGCCGTCAGAGGTATAAGCCGAAAGGTGGAAATTATAAAGCACAAGTGTTTTGCCGTTTACCTTTGTGTATGATTTTGAGTAGCAGCGGTCAAGGTCCAAAAACTTTGTAAAGCCCGTTTCTATCGGCAGTTCAATGCGCTCTGCCTTTTCTATTTTCTCGCCCGAAAAGGTCATAATGCCCGATTTTGATGCGCCGTGGGGTTCTAAAATCGGATAGAAAAGATAGGGCGAATCATAGTTTTGCGCGAAAATTCGGCTTTTATCGTTTAGTTCTTTTACAAGATATTCCCTCTCATCAAACTGATAAGAACGGGTGGAGCCTATATCCACCTCTTGAATAAAATAAAAATCAGAGTTTTGCTCTTTAAGAAATGCCGCGATTTTTTTAAGGTTTTTATCAAGCCTTTCCTTTGACCAGGCGCGAGACTCACTGCCGCCATCCATAAAGAAGCCGTAATCCGATTCATAGGCGCCAAAGCCGATATTATATGATGTTATTGTAAAACTGTTTTCTGTGGCAATCCCTTTGGCACTGCCCTCGGCTTCAAGCGGCATATCGCCTATTCGATGATAATCTATAAACACATAAGCTATATACCCGCCTGCAACGAGTATAACAACCGCCAGGATAATGCACAGAACTTTTAAAACTTTTTTCATAATGCACCTCGTGTTAATTTTTTCTTTATATTAACATAACCGATTTTCTTTTTCAACTTTTTTAAAAATTGAAAGATTTGGCTTTTTATGATATAATTCCTACAGGTGATGAAAAAGTGGTGAAAGAAATACTTGAAACCAAAGAAAAACGGGTGGAATATACAGAGCTTATATATGACCTTATCTTTGTTTATATTATAGGCAGAAATAATTCCCTGCTTCATAATATAAGCGGCGGCTTTGTGGATGCCTGGACCTTTTTGAATTATATTTTTTGTACTCTGGCTATAATTCAAATATGGAACTATACCACCTATTATGTAAATGTTTACGGCAGAAACAGTAAACGAGACCATATAATGATGTTTGTTAATATGTTTCTGATGTATTTTATAGGTGAAGCCACAAGACCCGACTGGGGCAAATATCACACGCAGTATAATATCGCCTGGGCGCTTATTCTTATAAACCTTGCCTTGCAATATATCATTGAATACAAAAACCACAAAACCGAGCCTGCTCACCAAAAAAGAATAAGGAATATGGCGCTTGTGATTTTACTTGAAGCCGCTATTGTTTTGCTATCGGTTATAGAGTTTAACAAGTTTGGCACAAGTTATCTTACCATGGCGGCAATTTTTTTGAGCATGGTGCTAGTTTTCTTTACAAACGGCAAGCATTCACATGGTGTTATGTTTATAGATTTCGGTCATCTGACCGAGCGCGTTATGCTTTATGTTGTTTTCACCTTCGGCGAAATGATTATCGCTATTGCCTCTTATTTTGAGGGCGATTTTAACCTTAACAGTCTGTATTTTTCCGCGATGGCATTTTTAATAGTTGTAGGCCTGTTTTTATCATACGGCATTTTTTATGACCACATAGTAGACCGCGAAAAAAAGACAAACGGCGTAGGGTATATGATTGTGCATATCTTTATAATATTTGCGCTTAATAATATCACCACCGCGCTTGAATTTATGCGAAATGATGCGGTAAATCTTGTGGCAAAGATACTGTTTATCACCCTATCGCTCATTCTTTTTTACGCTTGTATGCTTTCTGCCGGAAGTTATACAAAAATCACCTGCCGCCTTACAAAAAGGTTTATCTTTTTGGCGGCTATAGCCGCGGCTTTATTTGTCATAATTATGTTTTTACTGAGATACAATATGTATTTAAACATAGCCTTAACGGTTATATTTGTTTTCTTGGTATTTGCATTATTTAATTTATTCGCTAAAAAAGGAGCAACAGAAAAATGAAAAAACAAATTAAAACCACCGAAGCCATTTTCCCGATGCCGGTACTGCTTATTTCCACATTTAATGAGGATGGCAGTGTTGATGTTATGAATGCCGCCTGGGGCACTATGCTTGAGCGCGAATATGTTGCGCTGAACCTTACCGAAACCCATAAAACCGTTAAAAACATTAAAGCACGCGGCGGATTTGTAGTTCATATAGCCGATGCAAAGCATGTTGCGGAAGCCGATTATCTCGGAATTGCCAGCGGAAATGATACACCCGATAAGTTTGCAAAAACAGGGCTGACTTTTGAAAAATCCGCGCTTGTTGACGCGCCGATTATAAACGAATTCCCCGTTGCGATTGAGTGCGAATTTGTTGAATACCAAAACGATAAAACGGGCATTGGTGTTATCGGCAAGGTAGTGAGAACCTCGGTTGAAGAAAACTGCTTTAAGGATGGCAAGGTTGATATTGACCTTTTAGATGCGATTTCCTTTGACCCTTATACCCTCGGTTATTACAGGGTTTCAGGCAGAGTGGGCAACGCATTTAAAGACGGTTTAAAACTTAAATAAAAAGTGCTTTAAAAAAGTACACGGCTAAGGTTTTCCTTAGCCGTGTTTTTTTAGTCGAGTTCTGCTATTTCATTATAAAGGTCATAATACCTGCCGCCCGCCTTCAGCAATTCTTCGTGGTTGCCGCGCTCGATTATTCTGCCCTTTTCAAGCACCATAATCATATCCGATTTTCTGACTGTTGAAAGGCGATGAGCGATTATAAAGGTTGTGCGGTTTTTCATAAGCGCATCCATCCCCTCTTCTATATGCCGCTCGGTTCTCGTATCAACCGAGGATGTTGCCTCATCAAGCACCAATATAGGCGCTTTTGATATGGCGGCGCGGGCGATATTGAGCAGTTGCCTTTGCCCCTGCGAAAGGTTGGCGCCATCGTTTGTAAGATAGGTATCATACCCGTTTTCAAGCTGCATTATAAATTCGTGTGCAGAAGCCGCTTTTGCCGCTTCTATAACCTCTGCGTCTGTGGCTTCAAGTCTGCCGTAGCGGATATTTTCCATAACCGTTCCGCTGAAAAGATGGGTATCCTGCAGCACCATTGCGATATTGCTTCTAAGATACGCGCGGTCATAGTCTTTTATATTTACGCCGTCTATGAGTATTTCGCCGCTTTCGGTTTCATAAAAGCGGGAAAGCAGGTTTGTTATGGTGGTTTTGCCGGCGCCCGTGGAGCCTACAAACGCCACCTTTTTGCCCTTTTCCACCGAAAGGGTTATATCGTGTAAAACGGTGACACCGGGCTTATAGCCGAAGTTTATATTTTTAATCTCCACACTGCCGTCAATCTTTCCGCCTGATATGGCATTTTCACTATTTTCCTCGCCTGCTGTATCCATAACCTCAAAAACGCGTTCCGCACCCGCAAGGGCGGAAAAAACGGTATTAAACTGCATGGATATTTCGTTTATGGGGCGGTTGAAATGCCTTGTGAAATTAAGGGAAACGGTAACTGCGCCGACATCAAGCCTGCCGAGCGCTATAAGCACCCCGCCGATACAAGCCGTAATAGCATAGATAACATTGCAAAGCTGGTGGGTAACAGGGCCCATAATACCCGCCCTGAACTGGGCGGTTATCTGCGCGGATTTTAGTTCCTCGTTAAGGTAATTAAACTCATCCTCACAAATATTTTCGTGGTTAAAGACCTTAACCACCTTTTGTCCCGTTATGGTTTCCTCGGTGAAGCCGTTTAAAATGCCGAGACTTTTTTGCTGCTTTTGGTAGGCGCCTCTGCCCTTTTTGATAATAGATTTTGAAGCGAAAATCAGAAGCGGTGTCATAACGATGGTTATAGTGCCTAAAATCAAACTGTTGTAAAGCATAAGAACCACTGTTCCGATAATAGTGATAACACAGTTGAAAAGCTGAATAAGGGTGGTATTTAGCATTCCGCCCACCGCGTCAACATCGTTTGTAAAGCGGCTCATAATATCGCCCACGCTCTGACTGTCGAAATAGCCTATCGGCAGTGTTTGAAGATGGGAATAAAGGTCATTCCTCATCCTTTCAAGCGAGCGCTGGGAAACGGCGAGCATAAGTCGGCTTTGAAGCCATTGCAAAAGCCTCGCTATAACATATACCGCCGCCATAAGCGCAATACCGCGGGAAAGTTTTGCGAAATCGGTGTTCTTAAACTTTATGGTGTTTATAACCGGGCGCAAAAGTTGTGAAGCCAAAAGGGTGGCTATGGTGTTAAAAAATGTGCAAAAAAGCGCGGTTATAAATAATGCCTTTTCGTGGGAAATGTACTTTAAAAGCCTTATAGCAGTTCTTTTTACCTGCTTTGGTTTGCCGTGGCTGTTCATAGCCGCCATTCGGTTGCCGCCGCGCGGACTTAACTGCATTTCTTTTTTGCTTTCGGGTTTTATATGGGAATATTTTTGTTTTATCCTCTCAAGTCTTTCCTCGGTCATTTTATGCTGCACCTCCCTCATTTAAGTCTTTTTGAGAAAGGTATATTTCTCTGTATTCCGCGCAGGTATCAATAAGGGTTTCGTGCTTTCCTACTCCTACAATTCTGCCCTTATCCATAACAACGATTTTATCGGCATCGATAACCGAATTTATGCGCTGGGCGATAACTATTTTAGTGGTTTCGGGCATATTTTCGCGGAAATTTCGCCTGATTGCCGCATCGGTTGCGGTATCAACGGCGCTGGTTGAGTCATCGAGAATAAGAATTTTAGGTTTTTTAAGCAGCGCCCTTGCTATGCAAAGCCTTTGCTTTTGTCCGCCCGAGAAATTGCCGCCGCCCTGTTCGCATTCGGTTTGGTAGCCGTTTTTAAGGCTTTCTATAAACCCGTCAATGCAGGCAACTTTTGCCGCCTGTTTTATCTCTTCATCGGTTGCGTTTTCATTGCCCCAGCGCAGGTTTTCGGCTATTGTTCCTGAAAAGAGGGTGTTTTTTTGAAGAACAACCGATATGCCCTCTCTCAGATTATAAAGCGAATAATCTTTAACATTTATATTATCCACCAAAACGGAGCCGCTATCGACATCGTAAAGCCTTGAAATAAGGGAGATAAGTGTGGTTTTGCCCGAGCCTGTGGAACCTATAATACCCACAAACTCGCCGCCGCCGATTTTAAGATTTATATTATTTAAAACATTTTCGCTGTTTGTTTTATAATAGGCAAAGTTTACATTTTTAAACTCTATTTCGCCTTTTGTAACCGGTTTTTCGCTATAACGGGCATTTTTATCATCAAGCAGAATATCGGCATCCAAAACCTCTCTTATTCTTTTATTTGAAGCCATGGCGCGACTGCCCTGCAAAATGATATTTGCCATAAAGTTGAGCGCCATAAGCACCTGATTTAAGTAGGTTATAAATGCGGTGAGCGAGCCTATCGGCATTCCGCCAACATTTATCTGTTTACTTGAAACCGCTATGACAACCAGCGTGGTTATATTGATAACGATATTATATGCCGGCATCATAAGTATCATTATTTTAAGCGCCGATACCGTTTTTTCAACGAGACCTCTGTTGGTTTTTCTGAAATTTTCTTTTTGATATTCTTCTCTTACAAACGATTTTATAACCCTTTCGTTTGTAACCGTTTCGCCTATTTGGGTGTTAAGATTATCTAACTGCTGCTGCATTTTTATATAACGCGGGTTGCAGGTTCTGATAATCAAATACATAAGAAGCACGAGGACCGGTATCACCACAATAAAAACTCTGGCAAGTTTGGCATTAAGGGTAAAGGACATAACAAGCGCGCCTATAAGCATCACGGGGCTTCTGAAAAAGCCGCGAAGAAGCGACTGCATAAAGTTTTGCACCTGGGAAACATCGTTTGTTATTCTGGTTATTAGCGAGCCGGTTGTAAAGCGGTCAATATCGGAAAAAGAAAACTTTTGAATTTTTGCATAGGTGTGTTTTCTTATATCCGCCGCAAGATTTGAAGCGCCTCTTATCGCAAAAAAAGCGCCCAAAATTCCCGTTATTAGCATAAATACGGCTATAAGCGCCATATAAATGCCGTTTTTAATTATAAAATTCAGATTGCCTTCGCTTACGCCGTTGTTGATGATATTCGCGTTTATATATGGCAGTAAAAACTCGCCCGTTGCTTCAAGCACCATAAAAAGCGGACCTAAAACAAAGCAATACCAGTAGTTTTTTATATATTTTCTGTATTTAAGCATTCATATTTCCCCCATTTCTTTTAAGAATTTGAAGGAATTCATTTACGGCTTTAAGATAGGTTTCTTCCTTGGAAACAGGACCCCTTTGCATAAAGCCGTTATGGGTTATTTCCACAAAGCCATGCATAAATGCCCTGAATGACCTTATAAAATGCAGAAAATCTTCCCTTCGAAGGTTATAAGATTTAATAACATCAACCACCGGGGAAAAGCCGTGGCGGCCAAGGAATGCGGTATCCTCATTCTTTAGCGCGCGCTCGCTTATAAGCAGCAGATACATCTGCCTGTTTTTTTCGGCAAATTCTCTGTAAGCTACTGCTCCGCTTATAAAGGCTTCATCAGCGGGTTTCCCCTCAACCGCACGGGAAAGCTCATACCTCATCATACTTGCCGCCTTTTCCGCAAGCATAACATATATCTCATCAATACCGCTTATATGGTTGTAAAGCGAGGCGGGTTTTATACCGAGTTTTTCCGACAAAGTTCTTAAAGAAAAACCCTCAAACCCGCTTTTTATAATCATTTTTTCGCTCTCTGCGAGCACCATTTCTCTGGTTATTCCTTTTTTCAAAATATCACCGCCAAACAAAATAAACTAACACTGTTAGTATTATAACTAACACCGTTAGTTTTGTCAAGAGAAAAACCCGTCCCGACAAAACGGGACGGGTAAAATATTTATTCTTCTTTTATCTTACAAACATCTATATACTCGTCAGCACCCGAAAGGGCAAACAGTTCATCAGGTGTTAATTCAACCGCGCTGTTACTGCTGCCGCAGGCGGGATAAACCTTTTCAAATCTTTTAAGGGAAATATCGGTATAAACCTTAACGCCGTCATTTATGCCGAAAGGACAAACACCCCCGACATCATGGCCGATAAGCTCATGCACCTCATCAAAGGTGAGCATTGTGGCTTTAGTGCCGAAAAATTCTTTAAACTTTCTGTTATCTACCTTTGTATCCCCTGCGCAGATTATCATTACGGGATTTCCGTTTACCATAAAGGTCATTGATTTTGCGATATGCTCGGGTGCAGTGCCGAGCGCTTCTGCGGCGAGCAAAACCGTTGCGCTTGAAACATCAAAAACCCTTATTCTGTCGCCATAGCCTTTACTTTCCAAAAATTGTTTTGCCTTATCAAAAGCCACTATTTCACCCCATTATTTTGTTGTTTTTAAATATTTTCAAAAATTCCGATGCCATATTATATAGCCCCATATCATTTGGATGTATATTATCTACCGTACATTCAAAAGGCTCTTTGCCGAATAGTTTTTTGCCATCGGCAAAATAAACATTATCGCCTTTTTCTTTTGCCCCGTTAAAGGTTTCAAGAATTATATCTCTGCGGCCTTCAAAACCCGATTTATAGGAAATATCGGGCGCCGATGCAATTATTACGGGCAAATCTTTACTACTTTCCCTTACCGCATCATAAAATCTTTTGTGGTGCAACTTTAAATACTCTTCATCGGGCGCGTTGTGATCAAAATCTATCACCACCGCCGATTTTTTCATTGAAGCTATATATTTCGCCATCTCTATCTCACCAAGGCATCTTGCCGAAAAGCCGAGGTTTATAAAATCGCAGTTTAAAGCTCTGCCGATAATTGCCGGGTAGCTGAGCCCCGGCCTTGAAGCGCAAGCCCCCTGGGTTATGCTGGAGCCGTAAAAGATAATGGGAAAGCCCTCGTTTATATAAGGCGCGGCGGGCAGAATTTCCGCATTTTCGGACACTGCTATATACAAATCATTAACATTATCAAAAAGCGGGAAATTGATGGTGTAATCGTGTGTTTTTTTATCTGTTTCGAGTATTGCGGAAAAGCCGTTTTTTGTATTTGTTTTAGGAAGAAAAGTTCCCATATAATTATTATCGGCATAAAGGTCAAACCCCGAATGGGCGCAAAGGGTCATATTATTTAGCTGAATATTATTCTTTTGCACCGCAACAAGTCCTATATAAGGTGAATTAGTTTTAAAACGAAGCCTTCCGCCCGATGTTCTGGCATTAAGGTTTTTAAAAACATCATCAAAGCCTTCCGCAAAATCGCGGTTTACCCTTAAAAAGGTTTTTTCACGCTCATCATAAAAAACACCGTAAACTTTAAGCGGAGCGGTATTCCATTTTATAAAAACGGTATCTTCCCTTTTTATTCTGTTTTGAGGGGCAGTTTTGCTGGATAATTCTTTTGCTGTCATATTTTCACACCCTTTTCGGCTTTAATCTCAAAAAGGTCGGCAAAGCCGACCTTTTATATTTATTGTTCTTCCCTTGCCTTCATCGGAACATAAGGCTCGGCTTCCCTATCCTTTATATCTCTTATGATAATAAAGGGAGTGAGTTCATCATCCTGACCGGCGGGGTTATCGCGAACACTATCCGCCAAAAAGTCATCACCCAAAGTTTCAAGCGATTTTGTCTTGCCGAGAATTTCAACCGAGATATCGTTTGCATCGATAATCATAGTATCAATTCCGGTTTTTTGCTTTACTTCCTCGCAAACCTTATCGGGGTCTTTGGGGTTTAAAACCGCCAAATCATGGTAGGTATCAAAAGCCGAGTGCTCATAAAAGCCGTCAATACCTGCAACATCCTGCCCTACTATTTTATAGAAAACACCGCGATGGCCGAAAATCTTGGCAACACCGCCGCAAACCGCCGCAAAAAGCACCTTTGGAGCGCCTTTAAGATTTATTGCGAGTTGGAGTTTATAAGGCTCGCCCATACCGATACCGGCATCGCTGTTTTGCTTGGCAAATTTTGAAAGGGTTTTAGCCAAAAAGCCGAGCTTTACCTTTTCTTTTTCAACGGTGTTATCCTGGCACATGGAAACAACCTTTTCGCCTATTGCGAGAATATCGCCCTGCTCTGCCAGGGGTTTAACATATTTTTCAACAATGGCGCATAAATCTTCGCCCCTGCCGATAAAATGGGTGTGAACCGCATATCTTTCAAGGCGCTTGCCGCAAACCTCGGCTACACCTCTTATATAATATGTTATACCGTCTTTTTCGCGTTTGTTTTCAGCATAGTTTTTATTGCCGTCATACCAAAAAGCCATTTTTTTACCTTCTTTTTATTAAAATATCCGCACTGAATGTGCGGATATTAAAATTTAATTATGCCGCCTTTTTCTTATCGCGGTGTTCGCGCCAGAGTATCCAGATGGGCTCTGCTACGAAAAGCGATGTGAAGCAGCCGGAAATAAGACCGAACGCCATCGGAATAGCGAATGTGCGAAGAGAGGTAAGACCATAAAGCTCTGCAACAACGATAATGGTTATAACCGCCAAAACGGTTGTAACGCTTGTTACGATATTACGGGTGATAACTCCCTTGATACTCATATTCATATTCTCTCTAACCGAAAGAGCCGGGTATAATTTCTTATTTTCACGAACACGGTCATAAACAACGATTGTATCGTTAAGCGAATAACCGAGTATTGTAAGAACAACGGCGATATAGTTTGAATCAATTTGCAAACGGAAGATAATGCAAGCCGCAAAGGTTATAAGCAAATCGAGAACCAAAGCGCAAAGCGCGGTAACCGCCGCGGAAACACCGCCTATCTTTCTGAAACGGATACCGATGTAAACAACCACCAAAACCGCGGTTATGAGAACCGCAACAAGGCTCTTTGCAAAGAAAACACCCGCAACCGAAGGACTAACGGAGTTTGAGTCATAAAGCTCAATCTTATTATCTTTAAAGGTTTCGGTAAGTTTTGTGGTTAAACTTTCCTGAGTTTCGGCAGGAAGAGATTTTTTGCCCACAAGAGATATGGTAACCGTTTTTGTATCCCCCGCAAGCGATTTATTAAGGCTTACGGTGAATTTTGCGTCAAGAACTTCCTTAGCGGCATCGGCGACCTTGGCTTCATCAATATCGCCGGTGTAGGAATAGCTTATTCTTGTACCGCCTTTAAAGTTGATATCAAGCGATATGCCGAATATCGCGGCAAAAACGCCGGCGGCAATGAATATCACAAGATAAACAATAAGAATGATTTTAAAAATTTTAACGGAGTCGAAAGTTTTCTCAGCCATTTTTCTTACCTCCGTACAAAACAGGATTTCTTAAAAATTTAATTTGCGAAATGCTCTTAAGCATATACTTAGAAGCAAGAACGCCCATGATAAGGTTGAAGATAACGCCTATGAGCAAGGTATAACCGAACGAGTAAATCGAACCGGTTATGGATGAACCGAAGATGGACATTATCGGTGACAAAAGTTTTGCGATAACATTTTCATCTGTACCAAACGCGCCCATAAGCACGAGGGATACAATAACAATGGTCATATTACCATCGATAACCGCGGAAAGACTGTTCTTAAAGCCGGCATCGATAGCGCCATCGATTGTTTTGCCTTTTTTGAATTCATCCCTTATTCTTTCGGCGGCGATAACGTTACAGTCAACACCGACACCGATTGAAAGGATGATACCGGCTATACCGGGTATTGTAAGGGTGAAGCTTGATGTGCCGTTAAAGTAACCCGAAATACAAGCGATAGAGCCTGCAAGCTGACCGAGCAGTGCGATTGATGCGATAACACCATGCAAGCGGTAACGAATTATCATAAGCAGGCAGATAACACCAAACGCGATAGAACCTGCGATAACCATAACGCTTAATGCATCGGAACCGAGGGAAGGTGAAATAATCTGCAATTTGCTTTCATCAACCGTAAGGGTGAACGGAAGCGAGCCGGCGTTGATTTTATCGGCAAGCTCTTTTGCGGCATCCGCATCACCTATACCGGTGATTATCGCATCACCATCGGTTATGGCTTCGTTAACGGTAGGAGCGGAGATTTCCTGCGAGTCCATCCAGATGGAAATCTTCTGACCGACAAGCTCTGCCGTAGCGGTGGCAAATTTTTCTTTGCCCGCGCTTGTAAGTCTGAGCTGAACAACGCTCGAACCCGTTTGCTGGTCAACCGTCGGAATTGCGGTTTTTATATCTTCGGAACCCTGGAGAATAATATCCTTGCTGTCTTCATTTCTGCAGAATGTAAGCAACGCGGTTTCACCGAGTTCTTTTACTGCCGCCTGCGCATCAAAATCGCTTTCATCCGCCGCCCAGGGGAAACGAACGATGATCTGATGGTTTCTTGTGTCGGCAAAAACCTCATAATCGGTTATGTTTTTATTAACAAGGCGGGTTTCAATAATCGCCTTGGCGGCATCCATATCATCGTCTGTAATATCAACATCCTGCTTATCGGGTGAGAAAACAGCTTCAACACCGCCGCTGATATCGATACCCCAACGAATATCTTTTGCGCCTTTAAAATAAATTTTCCTTGTATCGCCATAGTAATCTTCAATACCGAAAAACGCCGTAAAGGCGAGCGCCAAAATCAGCGCAAAGATGATGAAGAATACCGGTTTGGCTACTCTTTTGGACTTCATCTTCAATCCTCCAAAAAACAATATCGTTTTTATATTATACTCTCTTATTATAATAAAGTCAAATAAAAATATAACAAAAACGGCAGCTTTTAAGCCGCCGTTTAATGTATGTTTAAATTTATCTTCTGCCGGTAAGTTTTTCAAGCGCCGCAAGCTTAACCGCAGTGCATAAAACCCCTGCCGCAGTTTTTAAGTTTTCGGGGGTGGGATAGGTGGGGGCAATTCTCAAATGACTGTCATCAGGGTCAATGCCGTGTGGATAGGAAGCGCCGGCGCCCGTTAGCACAACGCCCGCCTCTTTGCAAAGCGCGTGAACGCGTTTGGCGCAACCGGGCATTACAAAAAGGCTTATAAAATATCCGCCGCGGGGTTTAGTCCAGGTGGCTATATCCTTTCCGCCGAGTTCGCCCTCGAAAGCGGCAAAAACGGTTTCAAATTTAGGCCTTATAATATCGGCATGCTTTTTCATCTGCTCTAAAAGGCTCTCCAAATTCGGGAACTTTCTTACATGGCGGAGCATATTGATTTTATCGGGACCTACCGTTTGGAAAGCAAGGCGGGATTTTAACATCTTTATGATATTTTCACTGCCTGCCATAGCCGCAATGCCGTCACCCGGGATGGTGATTTTTGAAGTGGAAGCGAATATTATCGGAAGATCGGGGTTGCCCGCTTTAACACATTCATCATAAATATTCAGAATTTTATCGCCGTCTTCATAAAGATCATGAACAACATAAGCATTATCCCAGAAAAGGTGGAAATCCTTTGCCGCGGGTTTAAGGTTTGCAAAACGGCGAACAACCTCATCGCTATATGAATTGCCATAGGGGTTTGAATACTTCGGAACGCACCAGATACCCTTAACGCTTTCATCCTTAACGAGTTCTTCAATTTTGTCCATATCGGGGCCGTTTTCGCCGATTTTAACCGATATTAGTTCAAAACCGAAATGCTCGGTTATGGCAAAATGGCGGTCATAACCGGGAACAAGACAGATAAATTTTCTGTTTTCGCATTTGTACATCGGCTCTGCGCCAAGACCGTGGGTTATAGCCTGTGACACAACATCATACATAAGAGTAAGCGAAGAGTTGCCGCCTACTATAATCTGTTCGGGTTTAAGACCCAAAACATCGGCAAAAAGCTCTTTGGCTTCTATAATGCCGTCAACCCCGCCGTAATTACGGCAATCTATACCATCTCTGTTTTTAAAACCGGTATCTTTTGAAACATTTGTAAGCATATCAACCGAAAGGTCGGCATTTTCAAAGCCGGGCTTTCCGCGGGACATATCAAGGTTTAAGCCCAGTGACAAAAGGCGGTCATATTCAGCCTTTACCGCCGCATATTCCTTTTCAAGTTCTTCATTATTCAGATTTTTATAGCTCATATAGTTTGCCTCCGAAAACTGATTTTCTTTAACCATAATAGTATATTTCTTTTGGTTTTGCAAGGGGGCATCTCACAAAAAGCGCCCTTCTTGACATTTATTGCACAAAATGATAACATATCGTTAAAAATTCATTTAATTTAGGGGGTATCGGTATGAGAAAAAGCGGTATTTTAATGCCTGTGTTCTCTCTGCCTTCAAGCCAGGCAACCGGCACATTCGGAAGCGGGGCTTACGACTTTGTGCGTTTTCTTGAAAAGGCGGGACAAAAGGTTTGGCAGATTTTGCCGCTATGCCCTGTTGATTACACCTTTTCGCCCTATCAATCGGTTTCCTGCTTTGCGGGGAATACCCTTTTTATAGATTTTAAAATCTTGGCAGAGGATGGGTTTTTAAGCTTTGAAGATTTAAAAAATTTAACAAAAAGTCCCGACCGATGCGACTATAAAGCGGCATTAGAGGAAAGCGAAGTTCTGCTTAAAAAGGCATTTTTGAACTTTGACGCGGCAAAGTACGAAAGTGAGTATTCCGCCTTTTTAAAAAGCGAGGAATTCTGGCTTAAAGATTTTGCCCTGTATAGCGCAATAAAGCAGGCAAACGGCCTTGTTTCCTGGGATAAGTTCCCTGCTGCACTTAAAGACAGAGAGCCGCTTGCTTTGGCGGAATTTGAAAAGACACATAGAGTAGAGATTGACTATATCTGCTTTAAGCAGTTTTTGTTCTTTTTGCAGTATAGAAAACTTAAAGATTTTGCAGGCAAACACGGTATAAAGATATTCGGCGATATGCCTATTTATGCCGCTTATGACAGCGCCGATGTATGGGCGCATAAGAGCGCATTTATGCTTGATAAAGATAACGCCCCCTCCTTTGTTGCGGGAACACCGCCTGACGGCTACTCGGCAGATGGACAGGTTTGGGGCAGTCCGCTATATGATTTTGAGGCACAACGCAAAGAGGATATTCCATATTACTGGTGGAAAAAGCGCATAAGCCACGCCCTTAAAATGTATGACATTGTAAGAATAGACCATTTCCGCGCCTTTGAAGCATTTTTTGCCATCCCAAGCGCCACCCTTTCCGCAAAAGACGGCAAGTGGATAAAAGGCCCGGGGGCGGAATTCTTTACGGAAATCGAAAACGCGCTCGGCAAAGATTTACCGATAGTTGCAGAAGATCTAGGCGTTATAACCGACAGTGTCAAAGCCCTGCTTAAAGCCACCGGTTTTGCGGGTATGCGGGTTTTGCAGTTCGCTTTTGACGGAAACTCAAATAACCCCTATCTGCCGTATAATTTCAAGGAAAACTGCGTGGGTTATATCAGCACCCACGATAACGAAACGCTGATAGAATTCGAAAAAAAGCACAAAGCGGAAAGCGAGCGGTTTAAGGCTTATATCGGAAAAACAACGGAAAGCTTTAACTGGGCGGCTATAAGGCTTTTGATGGCAAGTGTTGCAAACACCGTAATTTTTACCATGCAGGATATTATGGGGCAGGATGAAAAATATAGGTTTAATACCCCCGGCACCACCAC